>JAEXXS010000258.1 GCA_023451915.1 Pseudomonadota bacterium
GTCGCATCATACATGAGAAAACCGACCAGCTCACCGCCTGCAAAAACAGCGCGTGGCCGGGCATCCTCATCCTCGTCTGCCTCTTCCAGCGAGCTTGCATTATCCGCGACGAGATTTTCCTGTCCCGGCGCAAGCTCCAGCCTGGCAATGCGTGACCGCAGCTCGTCGGTCACGGGAACAAGCCGGACATCGCCAGAGCTTGGGACAGGATCGGTCAACTGGCCGCCTCCATTGGACGAAGAGCAGCAGAGCCCGCCTGTTTGACATTGGCCAGCACCGTGCCGTCCTTCGTCACCGGTACGACGAACCGGTTGAGCTTGGCCGGATTGCCACGCCAGACGGAATAAGGCTCAAGCACCTCGCCCTTCATGACGAAGGAATCGACATCAACGATAGAGCCGTCGCCCATCACCACACCGTAATGCACGAATGCCGATGGTCCGAGCGTGCAGCCATTGCCGATGCGGATGAAGTCCGACTTGAAAGCGCCCTCCTCCAGCGAATGCGGCTGGATCACGCAACCTTCATTCAAAGTTGCATCGTCGCCGATTTCGACCAGCGAACGCTCGGTCAGATTGGCGCCGCCGTCATAGACGCGGCGACCGACCTTCACACCAAGGCAGCGCAGGATCATCGGACGGAAGGGCGTTCCGGCGAAAAGCTGCGTGATCGGCGAATCCGACAGCTTCCAATGGCGCTCATGCCGCCAGAAGGCTTCATCATAAATCGTCGTCATGCGCGGCTTCAGCCTGCCGAAGCCCAGCGAAAGGCGTTCGATGAAGATATAGAACGGTATCGCAATGCCCGCCGTCAGCACCACGGCCACAAACAGCGCGTTGTACTTCCAGTCGTCGTAATAGTTCAGCGCGCGGTCCCAGATCGCCAGCGTTGCAAACAGCATCAGCCATTGTTCCGCCAGGAACATCAATCCCGTGCGGAAATTGTGGAAGTTCTTGCGGCGCAAACGGCGCAGGCGATCGCCTTCCTCGATATTGGCGATCAGTTCCTTGTCGCGATTGACCATGCGCGGGATTTCAAAGCAGGGCGAACCCAGAAGCCCGACATTCTCACGCACTGGCCCTTCGATAGGCACCATAACCTTGGTGCCCAGCAGGCAGTTATCGCCGGTCCGCCCATCGGACGGATAGAAGATATTGTTGCCAAAATAGTTCCGCTCACCGACCTTCGTATGCTCCAGCCGGAACGTCGCCGCCGATTTGTGGGTGTTGATCATGAACAGACCATCCGAGACCATGGTCTGGCTGCCGATTTCGCATAGAAGCGGGTTTTCATGCTGCTGGTTGGTGCCGAAATTGGACCCCGTCTGAACAACCTTGTTCAGGTTCCAGCCAATGGCACGCATATAATGCACCACCGCCGAGCTATCGCCGAAAAGCAGATTGAGAAGGCGTGAATTGCTGGCGAGCTCCACCATCGACTGGAGCCAATAGTGAAAACCATAAAGCGTATAGGTGCGGTTCGGTTTCAGGAACAGGCTGGCCAGACGCGGCACCGCAACCGCAGCGATGAATGAGGCCGCCAGCATGCCAAACAGTGTGACAGTCGTGCCGATGGCCACGATGCCGATGGTTTCCTGATAGTCGTCGCTGACATTCTGCCAGTAGCTGTGGAACAGGAGCGGAAAGGGCGTGACCAGCATGAACAGTCCCACCAGCTGCACGATCTCGAAGGCGATGCGGCGGGTTTTGGACAGGGTGATGCTGCGCACCTTGCAATAATCCGCCGTGGTCGGTGCGGCGGGCGAACCATGCCAATGTTCGCCATCGGGGATGCTTTGACCGCGTTGCAACGAGGACGCATGGCCAAGCTGCGCGCCATTGCCGATACTGGTATCGATATCAATGGTCGAACCAACGCCCACAAAAGCGCCATCGCCAATGGTGATACTGCCCGTGTGGATATAGCCGCTTTCCGCCTTGAAACCGAGAATATTGGATTCGCGGCGCAGAATGGAATTCTCGCCGATGGAAATCAGGTCGGTGCAAACCGGAATTGCCCGGCATTCAATGGCGGTGTTGCGGCCAAGCTTGGCGCCGAGCAGCCGCAGATAAAGGCTATAGAGCGGGTTGCCACGGAACAGGACCACGGGCGCGGTGCGGATCAGCGTCTTCACCACCCAGAAGCGGTAATAACGCAGGCCCCAGATCGGGAAGCTTTCCGTCTTCCAGCGGCCAATCAGCACCCATTTTGCAGCAATGGCAAAACCCGTCATCGCGAAGAAGCTGGCCGCCGCCAGCACGACGCATCGGAAATAAAGCAGAAGCGGGTTATCAAGGGCATCGTAAACCCAATCGAGACCGCCATCGAAGAAAACCAGCGCGATGTAGGCATAGACCCCGTAGAAAGCGAGCTGCGCCAGCCCGCAGGTCCAGTAAGCGAAATTGGAGGCCTTGTGGGTGAGCTGACGCTCGACGGTCGCCGCCGTTTTCTGCTGCGGCGCATGCAGATGCGCCGCCAGACTTGCGATGGTCGGATGCAGGTAAATATCCCGCATCGACGCTGTTTCCCAGCCTTGCGCTGTGCGCACACGGGCGCAAAAGCGCGCCATGAGCAGGGAATTCGCGCCCAGATCGTCAAAGAAATGATCTTCGACCGAAACCTCGTCCAGATTGAGCACTGCCGCCAGCGCATCCGCCATGAAGCGTTGATCGTCATTGCTCGGCGGCACGATTTCACGTTCCGCCGAAAGACGCACATTGGTCGGCTTCGGCAGGCGCTTCAGATCGGCCTTGTTGGAGACCGTCATCGGAATGGCGTCCAGCTCTTCCAGATAAGCGGGCACCATATAGGACGGCAGGCGGCGCTTCAGCTCGCGCGCAATATCGGCACGTTGCAGCGGCGGCATGCCGGACTTCGGCGCATAATAAGCCACCAGTTCCACGCGACCCGGCTCGATTTCCCAGGTCGTGACGGCAGCCTGTGCAACGCCCGGCTGATCAAGCAGAACGGCTTCAATCTCGCCAAGCTCGATGCGGTAGCCGCGAATTTTCACCTGCGTATCGATACGCCCATGATACTCGATCTCGCCCGCAGCATTGATGCGCCCCAGATCGCCGGTGCGATAGATACGGGCGGACGGGTTGTTGGGCAGGCCGATGAAATCGGGAATGAACTTCTGGTCGGTCAAATCCTGCCGGTTGAGATAACCCACCGCAAGGCCGATACCGGCAATACCGATTTCACCCAGTTCATCGGGGTTAGTCAGCTTTGGCTCGGTCGGCTCGATAATGACAATCGAATAGGTCGGCAGCGGCGCACCGATCGTCACCGGCTTGTCGGGTGTCAGAACGCCCATGGTGGCCGTGACGGTCGCTTCCGTTGGCCCATAGGTGTTGAGAAGCAGGCGGCACGGCTTCGTCCAGCGCGTTACCAGATTGAGCGGGCAGGCTTCGCCGCCCACCATCAGCAAGCGCAGCTTCGGCACATCGGTTTCGATAGAGGAGAGCAGCGTCGGGCTGCACGCCATGCAGTTGATGTCATGCGCCCGCAGGAAATCCGCAAGTTCCTCGCCCACAAGCGTCATCGGTCCCGGCGCAGGCACCACGGTAGCACCTGCCGTAAACGGCACCCAATATTCTTCGGCAGAGAAGTCGAAGGCGATGGTCATGCCGTGATAAACACGGTCTCCCGGCTTATAGCCGTAGGACATCGCCGCGACACGCAGGAAGTTGCAGAAGCTCTGATGCAGGATCGCGACGCCCTTCGGCCGGCCGGTCGTTCCTGATGTGTAGAGAATATAGCAAATCTGGTCGGGGTTTGCGGCTCTGGCATCTTTGTCCAGCGGTGCGACCGACTGTCTGGAAATTTCGGTGCTCGCCCCATCGACCAGCACATGCGGCACGGGCATCTGTTCGACGCGCGCCTTATAGGCCTCCAGCGAAATGACGAGCTTTACATTGGCGTCCTCGATGATGAGGGCCATGCGATCTTCGGGAAAAGCGGTTGCCAGCGGCACATAGGCTGCGCCTGCCTTCATGACCGCAAGCAGCGCAATATAGGTGTCGGCGGAACGGTCCAGCAGCAGGCCAATACGGTCGCCCGGGCGAACGCCGCGTTCGATCAGCAGCCGCGCAAATTGATTGGCGCGGCTGTCGAGTTCCCGATAGGTCCAGTTGCGCCCGTCGGAAACGACGGCGACCGAATCTGAAAACTTGTCGGCCAGCTGCTCAAAAAACAGGTCCAGCCGCTCGCCCGGCTTTCCGGGCTCGGCAAAATCGGCGCCAGCCAGAATCTGCTTGTGAGCGGAGAGAGCATGCACCCCGCCCTGTGGCCTTTTTACCTGCACATCATCGATGGGCAGACCATTATCGCTTGTCGTCGCTGCGGCTTCGCCGTGTCCAGCGCCACGATTTTCATAGTTCATATTCAACACTCACTGACCAAAGGTCGAGCATCAACAGGCAATTATACGCGTTAGGCGGCACGCTTGCCTGCAATGAGGCATTATCTGTCGTCGAACCGTTCACTGCGGGTGAAGAAGACCGCTATTGGCGCAGGCCACTACTCAAACTGGTGCAAATAAGAAAGTGAATTATTTTTATTTTAGCTGTTCATCCATCAGTGTTGCAAAACTAGCATACAATGCTGACCAGATCATCCGATTTTAGTTCCTATCCACCGCTCTTGCAATCTTTTGCTGGCCACGGTTAACTGCCGAAATGGCGTTTACATTAAGGCAGTTACAGTATTTCGTTGCCGTTGCGGAGCAGGGGTCGGTGACCCGCGCGGCGCAAAAGCTGTCAATCTCGCAGTCTTCTGTCACGGAAGCGATCAAGGAGCTGGAAACCGACCTTAATGTCGAGCTTTTCGAGCGCCATCCCCGTGGCCTGACAGTGACGCATAACGGCCACCAGTTCCTGCGCCATGCCACCAAGATTCTGACCGGCGTTTCCGACGCCCGCCGTTCCTTCGCCGACCAGCGCATTCAGGAAAAGGGCAAGCTTAATCTGGGCGTGACATCGCTGGTCGCTGGCTACGTCCTGTCCGACCTGCTCGCCCGCTATCGACGCGCCTTTCCCGGCGTCGAAATCAGCGCCATCGAAGACAATGGTTCCTATCTGGAACATCTGCTGGTCGGCGGTGAGCTGGACGTGGCGGTGATGGTGATTTCCAACCTGCGCGACCGCATGGCGCTGCATGCGGAAATTCTCGAAACCTCGCCCTATCGGCTGTGGCTGCCGCTTGGCCATGAACTCGTTTCCATCGACTGCATATCAGTGAGCGATATCGCCAAAGAACCGCTGATCATGCTGACTGTGGATGAAATCGAGGAAAACACCGGCAAGCTTCTGGCCGCGCTCGGCGCGCGCCCGCATGTGGCCTTCCGCACCCGTTCGGTGGAAGCCGTGCGCAGCCTCGTCGCCACGGGGGCGGGCATAGCCCTCCTCCCCGATCTCGTCTATCGCCCCTGGTCGCTGGAAGGCGACCGGATCGAAAGCCGCGATGTATCGGGCTCGCTGCCCGTCGTGCAGATCGGCATGGCCTGGCGCAAGGGATCGAGCCTGCCCCAATCCGCACGAGACTTTATCGGGATTGCAGAAGCCGCTCGTTCTGGCCGACTGCGTTAAACTCCAATATCGGAAAAACCGATACCAGCTTTCCGATAAATGAATTTGCGAAAGGCAGGGTTTCAGCACACCATCCGCTCCGGGAACAAAATCACTGAATATGAATAAAACGGGAGTGGTCGATGAGAAAATTTCTGCAATCCTGTACCGCTTTGATGGCCGTCGCGAGCTTTGCCACGCAGGCCATTGCCGCCGAACCGCTGAAAGCAATTGGCGAAGGTGAAGGCGCGCTGAGCATCGTGGCCTGGGCGGGCTATATCGAACGCGGCGAAACCGACAAGAATTACGACTGGGTCACGGATTTCGAAAAGGAAACCGGCTGCAAGGTCAGCGTGAAAACCGCCGCCACCTCCGACGAAATGGTGGCGCTGATGAATGAAGGCGGCTTCGATCTCGTCACAGCGTCCGGCGACGCCTCGCTGCGTCTCGTGGCTGGCAAGCGCGTACAGCCTATCAACACCGACCTCATCCCCAGCTGGAAAACCATAGACGAGCGGCTGCAAAATGCGCCGTGGTTCACCGTCAAGGACGTGCATTACGGTGTGCCCTATCTCTGGGGCCCGAATGTGCTGATGTACAACACCGATGTCTTCAAGGGCGAAGCGCCGAAGAGC
>JAEXXS010000290.1 GCA_023451915.1 Pseudomonadota bacterium
AAAGGACTGAACATATGAAGCTGGCGATGATCGGAACGGGCTATGTGGGTCTGGTTTCGGGCGTGTGTTTTGCCGAATTCGGCTTCCACGTCACCTGTGTCGACAAGAACCCGTCGATCATCGAACGGCTTGAGGCGGGCAAAGTCACGATTTTCGAGCCGGGCCTCGATGAATTGCTGACGCGCAACATTCGCGACGGAAGGCTGGATTTCAGCACCGATCTGGCAACGAGCGTTGCCGATGCGGATGTGATTTTCATTGCTGTCGGCACGCCTTCGCGGCGCGGCGACGGCGAGGCGGACCTGCAATATATCGAAGCGGCGGCGGACGAAATCGCGGCCGCGATGAAGCCGGACGCTGTGGTTGTTATCAAGTCCACGGTGGTTGTCGGCACCAATGCGCGTATTCGCGACCGGATTGCGGCGGCGCGCCCCGGCGTGCCGTTTTCTATGGTTTCCAATCCGGAATTTTTGCGTGAAGGCTCGGCGATTGAGGATTTCATGCGGCCGGACCGCGTGGTGGTCGGTGTCGAGGACGAGCGCGGCAAGGCCGCGATGCAGCGTCTCTATCGCCCGCTTTATCTGCGTGAAACGCCGATGGTCGTCACCTCGCTCGAAAATGCCGAGATCATCAAATATGCCGCTAATGCATTTTTGGCCATGAAGGTGACCTTCATCAATCAGGTGGCGGATTTGTGCGAGAAGACCGGCGGCAATGTGCAGGAAGTCGCGCGCGCCATCGGCATGGATAACCGCATCGGTTCCAAATTCCTGCATGCTGGCCCGGGCTTCGGCGGCTCCTGCTTCCCCAAGGACACACGCGCCTTTGCTGCGACCGGCAAGCGCTACGAGGCTCCGCAGTCACTGATCGAGGAAGTGATTGCCATCAACGAAACGCGCAAACAGTCAATGGCGGAACGGATCGTTGCCGCTGCGAAGGAAAGCGGTGCAAGGACGGTCGCGGTGCTCGGCATCGCCTTCAAGCCGAACACCGATGATATTCGCGAATCTCCGGCACTTGACATCGTGAGTGCGATCCAGAAGGCAGGACTTTCCGTGCGCGCGCACGATCCGGAAGCGATGGATGCGGCGAGAACCGTTCTGCCGGGTGTGATCTGGTGTAACTCAGCCTATGAGGCGGTGGAAGGCGCTGGCGTGGTCGCACTTCTGACCGAATGGAACGCCTATCGCGCGCTTGATCTCAAGCGCGTTGCAAAAGCTATGGCCGGCAATGTGCTGATCGACCTGCGCAATGTCTATAAGGCGGAAGATATTGCAGGCACCGGCCTCGACTACCGTTCGGTGGGCCGTCAGCTGAAAAGCTGATTTCGGGGCGAGCTATTCGCTCGCCGCGATCTGCTTCCTCTCATTGGCGATAAGCCAGAGATTGCGGACATAGACGATGAGGCCAAGACCCTGTCCTGCGATGAAGACGGGGTCCTTGCGTTGGATCGCATAGATCAGCAGCAATGCGCCGCCAAATAGCGAAAAGAACCAGAATGCTACGGGCATAACGCTTTTCTTGGCTTTCTCAGAGGCCAGCCATTGCACAACAAAGCGCATGGTGAAACAGGCCTGTGCGACGAAACCGAGCACGATCCAGCCATCCCATTGCGCGACGAAGACTTCGTGCAGCCAATGCGACAGGCTGTTGAAAATATCAGTCATGGGTAATCTCCGTCACGCGCGGCACAACCTTGCGGCGCTTGCGCAGCCACCAGACGCCGTAAAGATCGAGAATGCCGCGCAGTCCGCGATCCAGAATGCCGTAATTGGATTTGCCATGGCGGCGTTCGCGGTCAACCACATCCACATGCACGACATCGAAACCTTCGCGTAGCGCCAGCGATGGCAGATAGCGGTGCCAGCCGTCGAAGAAAGGCAGCTGACGGAACAGGTCGGTATGCAGCGCCTTGAGGCCGCAACCGGAATCGCGCGTCTTGTCCTTCAGGATCGCGCCACGCAGATTGTTGGCGAAGCGCGACGACATTTGCTTGAGCTTGGTATCGGTGCGCTTCAGGCGCTGACCGGCGGAAATGCCATAGCCTTCGCCAGCCTCAACCAGCGCATCGACCAGAACCGGCAGATAGGCCGGGTCGTTCTGCCCGTCGCCATCCATCGTCACCACAATATTGCCGCGCGCTGCAAAGACACCAGAACGCACGGCGGCACTCTGGCCGGACGAGCGGTCATGGCGCAAATGGCGCAGCGGCTTTCCGGCATGGATGCGCCGGGCGAGAACGTCGCTGGTCGAATCCGTCGAGCCGTCATCGACGACAATCACTTCATAGGCGCGGCCCTGCATCGCGGAATCCACTTCATCCAGCAGAAAGGCCAGATTGTCCGCCTCATTACGGCAGGGGATGACCACAGAAATTGTCGGTGTTTCCACGCGGAGTATTCCTTCGTTCCATGCGCTATTCTTCAAGCGCAGGCTCCACTTTCGGGGCCGATGCTCTAGCACTAAATACCCGACGAAGCCAAGATGCTTCAAGAAATCGTGAGCAAAGCCCGAGACAATTGATATTAGCCGCTTTTTATCTGGACATGGTTGAAGACGGAAGGGTCTCCGCCAGCCAATCCAGAAATTTCTGCGTTACCGCATCTCGGTTGATGTCATTGAGGCTTTCATGGCGCGTATCGGGCAAGATCGTGCAGGTCACGCGTGTGAAACCCAAGCGCCGCATCCGCTCCGCCAGTCGCGCGACGGCAGAGCCTTTGGCCGTGGCGGGATCTTCGGTGCCGCCGACCAGATGAAAAGGCAGGCTGCGCGGGATTTTGCTGAAGTTGCGGTCGTCCGCGCCGCGGGCAGTCATGTGCACGAGATCGAGCCACAGCGACACGGTGGCATCAAAGCCGCAAAGCGGATCGGCGATATAGGCATCGACCTCCGCCGGGTCGCGTGACAGCCAGTCGAACGGCGTGCGATGACCGGGGATGGCGCGGACCCAGGCGCGGAAGGTCAGTTTGGGCAACAGGCTGCTTGGAACGTCCGACCCTTTCAACATGCGCTCTATATAAAGAAGAGCGGCTGCGGCCTTGGCTTCGAGGCCGCCGTCGAAATTGGCATTCCAGATTGCAGCGGCGTCCACCGTGTCGGCATGGTCGAGCACATAGTTCAGGGCGATCAGCCCGCCCATCGAATGTCCGAACAGGACCACCGGCAAGCCGGGATGCTGTTGGTGAATGTGGCGGTTCAGTGCCAGCACATCGTTGATGGCCACATCATGGCCTTGCTTTTGCGAAAACATTCCTCTCGGCGCATGAGCGCCAATATTCATGCCATGGCCACGATGGTCATGGGCATAGACGTGATAGCCAGCCTCTGCGAGCGCTTTGGCAAACCGGCCATAGCGTGCGGAATGTTCCGCAAGGCCGTGGCAGATCTGAACGACTGCCCGTGGCGCATCGGCAGCCATGTTTCGAAACGGCAGTTGCGTCTCGTCAGACAGGGAGAGGTGATGAACATTTTCAAACGACATTTCGCCATCTGATTTTATGCCGTGCAAATAGTCAATTCCCCGGTTGAGCGCGGCATTAAAAGAGGCATGACAACGTTGTATGAGCGAATTTTAGGCAAAAGCGTTTTTTGTGCAAATTCCGCTTGAAATGCGTGAAAAGCTGGGCAAATCTACATTCAACGGGGAAATTAAGGGGCTTTGACGGATATAAAAGGCGTCATTTAGAGAAATCCAAGCCATCATTTGCAGGCTGTCCGATGAAAGGGAGGAAACTTTCGCGGACGGTGGCCAGAGGGGAAACCGGGTGACGGAAATATCCGCGCCCGGTTTCATTCTTTTAAGCTCAAATTTTCAATCGCGTGCTTCTTCGGGCCATGCCTTGCCCGTCATTTATGTTTTACGCGATGGCATTTGCGTCCGCACTCTATTTGGCCTACATACGCCTCAGCAATTTCCGCGCGGTACGGCATTGTATGGCCCGCCGCGCTTTCCAACCCGTGGAGACGACGCGCTTTATGGCACGCCAATTCATTTATCATATGTCCGGGCTGAACAAGGCCTACGGCGCCAAGAAGGTTATCGAAAACCTTCACCTGTCATTCTATCCCGATGCGAAGATCGGTATTCTCGGCCCCAACGGCGCCGGTAAGTCGACCATCCTCAAGATCATGGCTGGTCTCGACAAGGAATATACCGGCGAGGCCTGGCTCGCAGACGGCGCGACTTGCGGTTATCTCGCGCAGGAACCGCATCTCGATCCAGAAAAGACCGTGCTTGGCAACGTCATGGAAGGTGTGGCTGCGAAGACCGCCATTCTTGAGCGTTACAACGAGCTGATGATGAACTATTCCGATGAAACTGCTGACGAAGGTGCAGCACTTCAGGATGTCATCGATAGCCAGAACCTCTGGGATCTGGAAAGCCAGGTTGAAATGGCGATGGAGGCCTTGCGCTGCCCGCCAGCCGATGCCGATGTCACCAAGCTTTCAGGCGGTGAGCGTCGCCGCGTCGCACTTTGCAAGCTTCTGCTTTCCAAGCCTGATCTGCTGCTGCTTGACGAACCGACCAACCACCTTGACGCTGAAACCACCGCCTGGCTGGAAAAGCATCTGCGCGAATATCAGGGCGCTGTTCTGCTCATCACGCATGATCGTTACTTCCTCGACAATGTAACCGGCTGGATTCTCGAACTCGACCGTGGTCGTGGCATTCCTTACGAAGGCAACTACTCGGCTTATCTCGAAGCCAAGGCCAAGCGCATGATTCAGGAAGGACGTGAAGAAGATTCGCGTCAGAAAGCTCTTGAGCGTGAGCGCCAGTGGATTGCCGCAAGCCCGAAGGCCCGTCAGGCCAAGTCGAAGGCCCGTATCAAGGCTTACGATCAGCTGGTGGAAGCTGCCGAAAATCAGCGTCCGGGCGATGCCCAGATTCTGATCCCGGCTGGCGAGCGTCTCGGCCAGGTGGTTATTGAAGCGGAAGGTCTGACCAAGTCGTTTGGCGACCGTATGCTGATCGAAAACCTGACCTTCAAGCTGCCTCCCGGTGGTATTGTTGGTGTCATCGGCCCGAACGGCGCTGGTAAGTCGACGCTGTTCAAGATGATCACCGGTCAGGAAAAGCCGGATTCCGGTTCGATCCGCATCGGTGACACCGTGCATCTCGGCTATGTCGATCAGAGCCGCGATCACCTCGATCCGAACAAGAATGTCTGGGAAGAAATTTCCGGCGGCAACGACATCATCAAGCTCGGCAAGTTTGAAATGAACTCCCGCGCTTATTGCGGTGCGTTCAACTTCAAGGGCGGCGATCAGCAGGCCAAGGTCGGTAATCTCTCCGGTGGTCAGCGCAACCGCGTGCATCTGGCCAAGATGCTGCAGGCAGGCGGCAACGTTCTGCTGCTCGACGAACCGACCAACGATCTTGATACGGAAACGCTGGCAGCGCTCGAAGATGCGCTCGAAAAATACGCTGGCTGCGCCGTTATCATCAGCCATGATCGTATGTTCCTTGATCGTCTGGCGACGCATATCCTCGCCTTCGAAGGCGACAGCCATGTTGAATGGTTCGAAGGCAACTTCGAAGATTATGAAGCTGACAAGGTCCGTCGTCTCGGACCGGAAAGCGTCAACCCGAAGCGGGTGACGTATAAGCCGCTCACCAGATAATGACTGACAAGGCCGGTGCATCGCACCGGCCTTTTCATTTCAGGCCCTTTTCATTTGATGAAAGGAAACAGGATGAAAGACTGGTCCGCAAAACAATATCTGAAGTTCGAAGATGAACGCAGCCGCCCGGCGCGCGATCTTATGGCGCAGATACCTTTGGCAACGCCGCGCAAGGTGGTGGATATCGGCTGCGGACCCGGCAATTCGACCGAGCTTCTCGTGGAGCGCTGGCCGGATGCTCAGGTTTCGGGCTTCGACACGTCGCCCGACATGATCGACAAGGCGAAGGCCCGCCTGCCGGATGTGGAGTTTTTCATCAGCGATGCCGCCAGTTTCGAGCCGGATGGCGAAACGGATGTGTTGTTCTCCAATGCCGTGTTCCAGTGGCTGCCTGACCATATCGTGCAGTTGCAGCGGCTTTTGTCCTTGATGCAGCCGGGTGCGTTTCTGGCGATCCAGATGCCGGATAATATGGGCGAGCAAACCCATATCGGAATGCGTGATGTGGCCAAGACCGCGCCTTTTGCAGCCAAGATCGGCAAGACGGGCAGGGGGCCTTTGCCGCCGGTCGCAACTTACTACGACGCGCTTGCAGCCGATGCCGCGCGGATTGATATCTGGCACACGATCTATAATCATCCGCTCGCAGGCGTCGACGCTATTGTGGAATGGGTCAAGGGCACGGGTCTGAGACCCTTTCTCGATCCGCTGGATGCGGAGGAGCAGGTGGCCTATCTCGCAGCCTTTAAGGAGCGGATTGCGCCACATTATCCGACGACTCGCGACG
>JAEXXS010000008.1 GCA_023451915.1 Pseudomonadota bacterium
ATCAGGCCTGCATTGCCGAAACTCGTTCCCTGCCCCGGTTCACCCTTGTCGATCAGACAGACGGAGCGCCCGCGCGCCTGCAAATGAAGCGCAGCCGAAACGCCGACAATGCCAGCGCCTAGAACGATAATATCCTGATTTTGCATGGGTATTTCCGGCATTCAAATTACAGTACGCGCCGACGTGAAGCCGGCGCGTTTTTGTTTGTGGCCCACAAGCTGAGTCTAAGGATCAATAGATATCGAAGTCGAAATACTTCTTCACGATGGTGGCATAGGTGCCGTCATCGCGAATTTTCTTGATCGCGGCATTGAGCTGTTCGCGCAGATCGTTGTCTTCCTGACGCACCGCAATGCCTGCTGCGGTCTCCGTTCCCGGAATGTCGCCCAGCAGCTTGCAGCAATCAGCACCGTCAGCCTTGAGCCAATCCACAAGCGGGAACTTGTCCGACACCACGGCATCCAGACGACCGCTCTTGAGATCGGCATTGGCTTCGTCAGCGGTCGGGTAAAGCTTGGCCTCGGCGCCGCCCTTGGCATAAACGTCTTCGGCATAGGTTGCCTGCGTCGTGGAAGCCTGCGCGCCAAGCGTCTTGCCCTTCATGGCTTCGACGTCGACTGACTTGATCGGGCTATCCTTCGGAACGGCAACGGCGAGCGGGGTGGAATAATATTTGTCCGTGAAGGCGACCTGCTTCTTGCGCTCTTCGGTGATGCTCATGGAAGCCAGGACCGCGTCGAACTTGTTCGACTTTAGGCCGGGGATCATGCCGTCCCAGTCATTGGCGACAATCGTGCACTTGGCCTGCATGGCCGCGCAGAGCGCGTTGCCAATTTCAACATCCAGTCCCTGAAGAGAGCCGTCAGCAGCCACGAAATTGAAGGGCGGATAGGCGCCTTCCGTCGCGATGCGGATTTCCTTCCATTCCTTTGCCTGCGCCGGCAGAACAGCGACGACAGAGGAAAGACCCGCAAAAAGGCCAGCGGCAAGGATCGATTTCAGCATGATGGTTTCCCCTTAAATGCTTATTTTTGTTGACTGCTTTTTTGTTTGTCCGGCAGAGGTTCGCTTTCTTTTGCAGCGCGCGAACCTCACCGGCTTCAGTTTGACTGAAGCACCGGACGCCGCCAACATCAAGTGGCCTTTTGGCGGCGTCCGATGATATTTTGCGATCAATAGATGTCGAAATCGAAGTATTTCTTGCGGATCGTGTAGTAGGTGCCGTTTTCGCGGATCTTCTTGATCGCGGCATTGAACTGTTCGCGCAGATCGTCATCGCCTTTGCGCAGCGCCACGGCGATTTTGGTTTCCGAGCCCGGAATATCACCCAGGAATTTGCAGCAATCCGCACCCTGCTTCTTCAGCCAGTCGGCGGCGAGGAACTTGTCGGCTGCAATCGCATCGACGCGACCGCTTTCCAGATCAGCATTGGCTTCATCGGCGGTCGGGTAAAGCTTCACGTCAGCGCCAGCCTTACCGTAAACATCATCGGCATAATTGCCCTGCGTGGTGCCAGCCTGCGCGCCGACAGTCTTGTCGCTGAATGCAGATGGTTCCAGCGAGGTGAGGTCCGTATCCTTCGGCACGACAACTGCAAGCGGGGTCGTGTAATAGCGTTCGGTAAAGGCAACCTGCTGTTCGCGTTCCGGCGTGATGGCCATCGATGCAATCACGGCATCGAACTTGTTGGCTTGCAAGCCGGGGATCATGCCATCCCAGTCATTGGCGACGACCGTGCACTTGGCTTCCATGGCTTCGCACAGCGCATTGGCGATATCAATGTCAAAGCCGACGAGCTTGCCTTCAGGCGACATGTAATTGAACGGAGGATATGCGCCCTCACTGGCGATGCGGATTTCCTTCCATTCCTTGGCCTGAACGGGCAAGGCGAGAACGACAGTGGCCAGACCGGCCAGCAAAAATGATTTCAACATGATTTCCCTGTTTCACAGTCCTGTGCAATTCCGGCTGTTGACCGGAGTGCCGTTGCATGAGGCGAATACTCGCCCGTTTCTCAAAACCCTGGTGGCAAGCCACCGTAGGCCAGATGCACGAAAGGGCCCGCCACGCCAAAGCGCGACAGGCCCAGATTGTTCAGCCCAAAAAATCAGGCAACCAGACGCGTGGAATGGTCGTCCTGCGCATAGGCTTTGCCGAAGCGGTTGGCAAGGAATGCTTCCAGCGTGATGTCTTCCTGACGAATGAAGCCTTTCTGCGGCAGATCGCCCTTGGCCAGCATGTCGAGCACCGCGCAAATGGCCGAAGCCGTGGTGATCTGGATGCCGGAACGGACAATCTTGCCAACCTGTGCAGCATAAACCTTGTTTGCGTAGGTTTCCTGAACGAGACGGCCATTCTTGGTGCCGGAAACGGTTACGAAGATCACGACAACATCCTGAAGCGTGGTCGGCAGCGCGTTTTCGAAGATGTCTTTCAGAACTTCGCGGCGATGACGCAGGCCAAGATCGTTCAGAAGCGCCTTCATGAGTGCAACATGGCCCGGATAGCGGATGGTGCGGTAGTTGAGCGTACGCACCTTGCCTTCCAGCGTTTCGCACAGCGTGCCGAGACCGCCCGAAGTATTGAACGCTTCATAGGTCACGCCGTCGAGGGAGAATTCTTCGCGTTCTTCCAGCGCCGGAACTTCCGAGAGTTCGCCGTTCACGATGGCTTCACATGGCTCGATATATTCGTTGATGACGCCGTCAGTGCTCCAGGTCAGGTTATAGTTGAGAGCATTGGACGGATATTGCGGCAGAGCCCCGACGCGCATGCGAACGCTGTCGAGTTTGTCGAAACGCTTGGCCAGATCATAGGCGACGATGGAGATGAAGCCCGGGGCAAGGCCGCACTGCGGGATGAAAGCCGTCTTGGCGTCCTGGGCCAGTT
>JAEXXS010000016.1 GCA_023451915.1 Pseudomonadota bacterium
CGGGGCTCAAATCCCTTGAGTGTCCCGTTCATCAACACTGTTCTTTTGGCGGAGCCAAAATCATGACCGATCAGCAAAACCTTTCCCGTCCCCAGCCCAAGGCCGGCCTGCTCAACATCGCAGCCTACGTGCCCGGCAAGGAACATGTGGAAGGCGTTGCCAAGGTCTATAAGCTCTCCTCCAACGAGACGCCGATCGGCCCCAGCCCCCATGCGGTGGAGGCCTATCGATACGCGGGCGAAAAGCTGGAACTTTATCCCGACGGACAGGCGCTGGCCTTGCGGGAGGCGATTGCCGAAACGCAAGGGTTGAACATTGGCAATATTATGTGCGGCAACGGCTCGGATGAGTTGCTTGGCCTGCTCTGCCAGACCTATCTTGCGCCGGGTGACGAGGCCATCATCACCGAGCATGGCTTTGCAGTTTACAAGATCCAGACGCTGGCGGCCGGTGCGACACCGGTAACGGTGAAGGAAAGCAATGCGCGCATTGATGTTGACGCCATTCTTGCTGGGATCACACCGCGCACCAAGGTCGTGTTCATCGCCAATCCGGCGAACCCGACCGGCACCTATCTTCCGTTTGAGGAAGTGCGCCGTCTGCATGCAGGCTTGCCGAAGCATGTTCTTCTCATCCTCGATGCGGCCTATGCAGAATATGTGCGCCGCAACGATTATGAGGCTGGTCTCGAACTGGTTTCGTCGAACGAAAATGTCGTGATGACCCGCACCTTCTCGAAGATCCACGGCCTTCCGGGTCTGCGCATCGGCTGGATGTATGCACCCGCCCATGTGATTGATGCGGTTAACCGCATTCGCGGCCCGTTCAACATGAATTCGGCAGCGATTGCCGCCGGTGCGGCAGCCATTCGCGACCGCAACCATGTCGAAAAGTCGGTCGCCTATAACGACAAGTGGCTTTCCTGGTTGACGGAGGAGTTCACCAAGCTCGGCCTGCGGGTGACGCCTTCCGTCACCAACTTCCTGTTGATCCATTTCCCGGAAGACGCCGCACACTCGGCGGACAAGGCGGATGAGTGGCTTTCCAAGCGCGGTTATATTCTGCGCCGGGTTGGCGGATACGGTTTCCCCAACGCGCTGCGCATAACTGTCGGGCCGGAAGAAGCCAATCGCGGCGTCGTCGCCGCACTCACCGAGTTTTTAAAGTAAGTTCAATGTCCACGATCCATTTTGATAAAATCGCGCTGATCGGTATCGGCCTCATCGGTTCGTCGCTGGCGCGCGTCATCCGTCGCGAAGGCCTTGCCAGGCACATCGCAATTGCCACCCGCAGCGCCGAAACCCTGAAGCGCGCCGAGGAACTGAACCTCGGCGACAGCTACACGACCGATAGCGCGGAAGCGGTCAGGGATGCCGATCTGGTGATCGTCTCCGTGCCGGTCGGTTCGTCTGGCACTGTTGCGAAGCAGATCGCCGGCAGCCTGAAGCCGGGCGCCATCGTTACCGATGTCGGCTCCACCAAGGCTTCCGTCATCGCGCAGATGCAGCCGGAACTGCCCGCCAATGTGCATTTCATTCCGGGCCACCCGCTGGCCGGAACGGAATATTCCGGGCCCGATGCAGGCTTTGCGGAACTGTTCAACAATCGCTGGTGCATCCTGACGCCGCTTCCCGATACGGATGCAGCGGCGCTGGAAAAGCTCACCGCCTTCTGGACGGCCTGCGGTTCGCGGCTTGACCATATGGACCCGCAGCACCACGACCTGGTGCTGGCCATCGTCTCGCATCTGCCGCATATCATCGCCTATAACATTGTCGGCACAGCCAGCGATCTGGAACAGGTGACGAAATCGGAAGTCATCAAATATTCCGCATCCGGTTTCCGCGATTTCACCCGTCTGGCGGCATCCGACCCGACCATGTGGCGCGATGTCTGCCTGCACAACAAGGACGCCATCCTTGAAATGCTGGGACGGTTCTCGGAAGATCTTGCCTCCTTGCAGCGCTCGATCCGCTGGGGCGACGGAGAGGCCCTGTTCGACCTCTTCACACGCACGCGTGCGGTGCGTCGCGGCATTATCGATGCGGGTCAGGAAGTGGATGCGCCGGACTTTGGCCGCCAGGCGGCGACTCGCACCAACGAGAAGAAGTAAGAAAACGGATAGGGCAGCGATTTTTAACGCGCATCTTTTCCGAAAACCGTTTCACAGTTTTCGAGATGCGCTCCAACATACTGCCCTACTCCCCTAATCCCCTAATCCCTTATTCCCCTACCCCCTACAACGCCGGCAACCGCCCAAGCGGAATGAACCCGGCGTTGGCCTTGCCCTTGCGAACGGCAATCTCCAGCGTGGGGTTGCCGTTTTCGTCTTTCGGCATGGCTGAAAGTGCGAAGAGGATGGTGGCGATATTGCTGCCCTGCTCCGGGAAAACCGTCTGACCGGCCTGCGCCAGCGACTGGGCATTGACCAGCGTCAGCTTCACATCTGCATTGATCAGCCCTTCGTCATCAACCGAAAACGGCCCGGTCAGCGATACCATGGCCCCATTGGGCATGGAAAGAAATGCCTGATGGATCGTGCCGCTATGGCCGCGCAGGCGCTGGCTGAAATCGGAAGAGCCCGATGCCAGAAGTGTGGCGGCATCGGCGATCTCGATATCGGCAACACCGTCGATCTCGGGGCTCTTGGCATTGCCGATCACCGGCGCTGCGAGCTCCAGTCCTGCAAAACGACCAGTCAGCTTCAGTGCGCCATCGGCAGCGCTCATGCTGAAATCCATCTGTTCCAGACTGCTGAGCGGCTCTGTCGTGGTGGCTTCCGTGCGGCGGCCAACGACGATATCACGCGCCTCCAGCGCAATCTCGGTCGGGAATGGACGAGCAAGGCGGGTGTTGGAACTGAACTTGCTCCAGTTGACTTCAAGCGGTTGCAAGCCCGGAAATTCGATAAAGGCGGGTCCGGTCAGCTCGTTGCTGAGCGAGCGCGGCGCATAGACCGGCGAGCCGGAGGTGAAACGCCCGGCGCGAAACGCCATGCCTGCGCTCGGCTTCTGCCAGGAAATGCTGTCGCAGACGACATTGACGCGAAGCGGATAACCGTTTGTGCGCAGATCCTCGCAGCGCACGCCAATGCCCTGTGCGGAGAGCTTGGCCATGTCTGCCGTCGCGCGCATTTGCAGGCGGTCGGCCACATAGAACCACCCGGCTGTATAGGCAGCGACCAGAACGATCAGGAAAATGCCAAGCGCAATCTGCCGCCTTTTGGATTTCCGTTGTTTCGTTCCAGCTTCCGTTTCGGGATGCATCATCGAAAAACCTTATGTCGGTCAGAGATTTAAGCCTGAGAAGCGGTAAAGCCGCCAGCGACGCATCTTTCGATACAATGTTTTGCTCAACTCCACTCTTGGCCATATTATGGCAGGATTGAGTCTTGTGAAGCGGCACTTGGGAAAAAACGAGGGATATCCAACAATTACCCGTAGAAATCGGTCACAAGACAGCAAATATTATACCATCATGACACACCGTATCGACGCAAAGCAGACGAATGATTTCTGGGTTTTCGGCTATGGCTCGCTGATGTGGCGGCCCGGCTTCGCCCATGTGGAGACCGTTCGCGCCCGTCTGCACGGCTATCGTCGCAGCCTGTGCATCTATTCGCATTTTCATCGCGGCTCGCCCGACCACCCCGGACTGGTGCTTGGTCTCGACGCAGGCGGCTCCTGCCTTGGCATTGCGTTTCGCGTTCCGGGCGAAATGACCGACGAGGTGATGGTCTATCTGCGCGAACGCGAAATGTCGAACAATGTCTACCATGAAAAGAGGCTGCGGCTGCGCCTCCACGATGGGCGCGACGTGCAGGGACTGGTCTATGTGGCCGACCGCCGCCATGAGCAATATGCCGGCGCGCTCAAGGCTGAGGACGCGGCGGCCATTGTCGCCTCCGCGCATGGCGAATCCGGCGCTAATATCGACTATGTCGCCAATACGCTGAAACATCTGCGCGACATGCGCGTGCGCGATCACGCGCTGGAACATGTCGGCAATCTGATTGCCGCGAAATCACACCAGCCGCGTGATTTCGATTGACGGGATGCGTCAAGGGATGACGATCAATCCCTGATCGCCAGAATGGATTTTGCCAGTCCGGCAATCTTCTCAAACTCGATCCGCCCATCCGGGAAAAGCTTGCGCACCTGCCCCGTGGTCAAAAGCCGGATCGATTCCACGTGAAAACGCGCGTCGTCGGCGCTTTTCTGGCGCTCGAAAAAGCCAAGCCGCATCTTGGTCATCAGCCAGATGCGCACCGCCACGGGCAGCCACTGAAATCCGATGAAGCGGAAATGCGGCTCATAGGGGAACCAGTAATTCGGCGTCTGCATATAATAGCGCTTGCCGAGCCTGCGGGTATTTTCCGCAAATCGCGTGATGGCCGCCCAGTCGCCGACATGTTCGATGACCGAGTTGGAATGAACGACATCGAATGTCCGCCCGGCAAACAGCGCCGGATCGGTCGCGTCGCCAACCAGAAAGGTGAAGGTTTCCGTGTCTTTCTCTTCCTGCTTTTCAGGATTGATCAGCGTGAAATGCAGACGGTCGCGGTTGGCCTCGATGAAGGCTTCGCCGATCAGCCAATATTTTTCCGATCCGCCGAGATCGAGAATCTCTACCTTTTCGCCTTCCGGCTTTTCGGCAAGCGCTGCCTCGATCAACTTCTGAATATGGGCGAACCGTTTGGCGCGGAAAGAAAACTCGATGCTTTTGCGGTCCTTATAGGGATCGCGACTATTTTCTGAAATATTCATTGCCGTTTTATCCGTTCAACCAAACAC
>JAEXXS010000089.1 GCA_023451915.1 Pseudomonadota bacterium
CGCCGCCCAGAAAAATGCTGGTGACGGTGCGTGGACCGGTGCGCTCGCGCAGCGTTTCCATCTCGCGCCGGAACGCCTCGGAAAACCGCGCCTGATCCACCGGCTTGTGACGGACATGGCTGTTGAAATCGCAATAGGGGCATTTGGCCAGACAGAACGGCCAATGCACATAAACGCCGAACGCGGTTTCCCCATTCGCACGCGCGATGGGAATCGTGCTCACGCCGTCCGCTAACGCCTGTGAAGAGGGAAACAGCCTGTTCATTCTGCTGGCGCCGATACCACGTTGAGCGCCTTTTCGGCAAAAAGCTTGAAAGCGCGGGCCCGATGCGACAGAGCGTCGGCGTCGCCCGGCTTCCAGCCATGCTTTTCGTCGGCGGTCATTTCGCCAAAGGTCTTTTCATAACCATCCGGCAAAAACACCGGATCATAGCCAAAGCCGGTCGTGCCGCGCGGCGGCCAGATCAGCACGCCTTCCACTTCGCCGCGAAAATACTCCGCTTCGCCATCCGGCCATGCAAGGCAGATGACGGAGACGAAACGCGCGCCGCGCTTGTCCGGGCTCATTGCGCCCTTTTCCTGCAATAGATCTTCGACCTTGCGCATCGCCATGTTGAAATCGCGCGTGCCGTCTTCGGTCTCTGCCCAATTGGCCGTGTAGACGCCCGGCTCGCCGTCCAGCGCATCGACCATCAAGCCGGAATCGTCGGACAATGCGGGCAAGCCAGTGGCTTCCGCCGCAGCAAGCGCCTTGATATAGGCGTTTTCCTCAAACGTGGTGCCGGTCTCGTCCGGCTCCGGCAGACCAAGTGCCGCGACAGAGCTGACATCGAAGCCGAACGGGCCAATCAGCCCGTCGAATTCCTTCAGCTTGCCCGCATTATGCGAGGCGACAATCAGCTTGCCCTTTTCCAGCGTTCTCATTTTCAATTCCATAGTTTGGGTTCGGCGATCTCCAGCGAATTGCCGGATGGATCGCGGAAATAAATCGAATGTGCGCCATTGGGCCAATCGAAATCGGCCTCGATGGCGACGCCATGTTTTTCCAGATGTTTCCGCCAGTCCTCGATCTCGGCGCGGCCTGCGGCAAAACATACATGGCCCGGCCCCGTCGTGCCATGGGATGGCACAGGCAGATGGCCGGGCAAAGGCGGCTTCAAGGTTTCTTCCGCCTTGAAGAGCAGCAAAATACCCTTGCCACAGCGGAAGAAAGCGTTGCGTTCGCTCCGCTGGCCCACCGGTTCCAGCCCCATCGTGTTGCGATAGAATTCTACCGCCTCCGCGACATCGCGAACATAGAGTGCCGTTTCAAGAATACGTGCAGCGCGCATGGAGTTTCCCTGAGGTTGCGACGCATCCGATACGGTTCGTCGAGATTCCGGTTATGGCGAGCCGAAAATGGTGGTCTTTGAGACCCGGCGCGGAGTGTACTTAAAGTACATGAGCACCGGAAGCAAAAAACAAAGCCATTTGCAGGCCGCCAGAGCCGGAATAACGGTGAACCGTCAGGCGACTGCCATCTTCTGCAGGGACACAAGGCGGTCGACACCGCTGCGTGCGAGCTTCATCAGGTTCAGGAACTCTTCTTCCGAGAAAGGCGCGCCTTCGGCGGTGCCCTGAATTTCAACAATGCCGCCCGCGCCGGTCATGACGAAATTGCTGTCGGTCTGAGCGACGGAATCTTCCGCATAGTCGAGATCCAGAACGGGAGCGCCTTCATAGATGCCACAGGAAATGGCAGCGACATGGTCCTTCAGCACTTTCTCGACCCGCACCATCTGGCGCGCTTCCATCCAGCGCAGGCATTCATGCAGGGCCACCCAGCCGCCGGTGATGGCTGCGGTGCGCGTGCCGCCATCGGCCTGAATGACATCGCAGTCCACCGTGATCTGCACTTCGCCCAGCGCCTGCATATCCACGACGGCGCGCAAGGATCGTCCGATCAGACGCTGGATTTCCTGCGTGCGCCCGCCCTGCTTGCCAGTGGCGGCCTCACGGCGCATGCGGTCGCCGGTCGAACGCGGCAGCATGCCGTATTCCGCCGTGACCCAGCCCTTGCCAGTGTTGCGCATCCAGCCCGGCACTTTTTCCTCAAGGCTTGCCGTGCACAGAACATGCGTATCGCCAAATTTGACCAGGCAGGAGCCTTCCGCATGTTTGGAGATGCCACGCTCGAAAGAGACGGCGCGCATTTCGTCGGCAGCACGCTTGGATGGACGCATATATCAATTTCCTTGATCGAGTTCTTGGGGATTCAAAGTTTCCGTGCGGCTTTTTAGGCTCCCCCGGCGTAAATAGAAAGGCATTTTGCGCTTCGCCAACCCAAAGATGTGGTGGGAGGAATGCCAGTCTCAAGCTAAAGCCTTTGACGCTTCGCGCGGCAACCTTATATTTAGGGCAAGCAATCAACAGGTTCGCCGCTCTATCATGATCAAATCGCCTGAACATCAGCTTTTGAATTCGCTCGACCAGCGGTCGCGTGAAATTTTCCGGCTGGTCGTCGAGAGCTATCTCAACGACGGCGACCCGGTCGGTTCGCGCAATCTGTCCCGCCTGCTACCGCATTCGCTCTCGCCCGCCACCATTCGCAATGTGATGAGCGATCTGGAGCATCTGGGCCTGATCTATGCGCCGCATGTGTCGGCGGGCCGTCTGCCGACGCAGATTGGTCTGCGCTTTTTTGTCGATGCCTTTCTGGAGGTCGGCGATCTGCCGCCGGAAGAACGCTCGTCGATCGACGCGCAGGTGCGCGCCGCCGGAAACAGCAATTCGATCGAAAGCGTGCTGACCGAGGCAAGCCAGGTTCTGTCGGGCCTGTCGCGGGGCGCGGGTCTGGTGCTTGCCACCAAGACGGAAGGCGCGCTGAAACATATTGAATTCGTGCGGCTGGAGCCGACCCGTGCGCTGGCCGTGCTGGTGATGCAGAATGGCGACGTGGAAAACCGCGTCATCAATCTGCCGGTCGGCATCAGCGCATCGCAGCTGGTCGAAGCCTCCAATTTCCTCAACGCCCATATTCACGGCCACACGCTTTCTGAAGCCAAGGCCGAGCTGAAGGTGCTGATGGAGGAAACCCGTCAGGAGCTGGACCAGCTTTCGCAGGAACTTGTCGAACAGGGCCTGGCCGTCTGGGGCGGCAGCGGCTCCGACCAACCGTCGCGGCTGATCGTGCGCGGCCGCGCCAATCTTCTGGAGAATATTCACGCCCAGGAAGATATCGAGCGCCTGCGCCATCTCTTCGACGATCTGGAAACCAAGGACGGCATGGTGCAGCTTCTCGATCTGGCAGAGACCGGTTCGGGTGTGCGTATTTTCATCGGCTCGGAAAACAAGCTGTTTTCGCTATCCGGCTCGTCGCTGGTGGTCGCACCCTATCGCGACAGCGAACAGCGGGTCATCGGCGCGCTTGGCGTCATCGGCCCGACCCGCCTCAATTATGCGCGTATCGTGCCGATGGTGGACTATACGGCGCAGATCGTGTCTAGACTTTTGCGGTGAGGTGTCAATCTTACCGGGTCAGCAGAAATTAAGCCTTGATTTTAATGGCCTGAAACTCGATATCCGCCCCACACGATATTCAAGACGGAAGAAGCACTATGTCTGACGAAAAGAACAAAACCGAGAAC
>JAEXXS010000184.1 GCA_023451915.1 Pseudomonadota bacterium
CGAATATGCCCTCCACGCCGGAAGCGGTGAAGATATTCCAGGATGCGAAAGTTCTCTTCGCGCCCGGCAAGGCTGCCAATGCGGGCGGCGTGGCGACTTCAGCGCTCGAAATGCAGCAGAACGCATCGCGAGACAGCTGGACCTTTGAACAGACGGAAGCGCGTCTTGCTGAAATCATGCGCAATATCCATGATCTTTGCGCGGAAACCGCCGAAGAATACGGTACGCCGGGCGATTATGTGCTCGGCGCCAATGTCGCCGGTTTCGTGCGGGTGGCAGAAGCCATGGATGCTCTTGGCATCATCTGATCGAACAGGAGGGCGGGGCCATACGGCTCCGCCTTCAACTTTTTAGCGCTGCTCAGAATGGACGACGATCGCTTCGGTGCGCATGCGCGCCTTCCTCATTCCTGCAAAAATTTCCGCTGCCATTGGCCAGCTTCCACTTATGGAAGGCGAACGGCCACGGCTGTCGACGGTTTCGGCGAACCGTCGGCGAGTTCGTCATTTTGCTTAAGTTGATCCCACATAATTTGCAGAATCCACGGCTTGAACGGTTGATCCATCAATGGAACTCTGCTCAATAGTTCTATGAAAGCGGTGACTTAGGGAGGGGATCGCTGAATGTCTGTAATGCCCGAATTGCGTGCTGATACCATAATTTATAACGGCACGATCTGGTGTGGATACGAAGAGGGCAGAGTCGAAGCCCTGGCAATCTGGCAAGGCAAGGTGCTTGCAACGGGCACCAAAGAGCAAGTCTGGGGCCTTAAAGGCGACAAGACGCAGCTGATCGATCTGAAAGGTCGTTTCGCTACACCGGGACTGAACGATTCTCATCTTCACCTCATATCGGTCGGGCTTACACTCAAATGGCTTGATGCCACCGCCCATGCAGCGCCCACGCTGGAAAGCCTTCTCAGCGCCATTCGCGAAAAGGCGGCAACGGTTCCACCTGGCACCTGGATCAAGGCGCGTGGCTACGACCAGACCAAGCTTGATGTTGGTCGTCACCCCCATAAATTGGAACTCGATGCGGTTGCGCCGGACCATCCTGTGATGCTGGTGCGCGCCTGCGGTCACGTGTCTATCTTTAATTCGAAGGCCTTTGAATTGGCCGGTATCGATGTAAACTCGCCTGTTCCCGATGGCGGTCGGATCGAACAGCAAAACGGCGTTTTGACCGGCATGGTTGCCGAGAATGCGCAAGGGGCAGTTCGGAAGGCCATTCCGACTGCGACCACGGAAGAAATGATCGAAGCCATTGAGGCTGCTGGCAATCTGCTGCTTTCCTATGGCATTACCAGCGTTATGGATGCAGCGGTTGGCCAGGTTGCGGGTTTCGATGAAATTCGCGCCTATAATATTGCCAAGCTGCAAAAGCGTTTGCCGGTGCGCACCTGGCTGGTGCTGCTGGGCGACCCGGGCCCGTCAATCGTTGAAAAATGCTACGAGGCCGGACTGGTGTCCGGCGTTGGCGATGACATGCTGACAGTTGGCGCGGTCAAGATATTCCTCGATGGTTCCGCAGGCGGTCGCACCGCCTGGATGAGCAAGCCATATCTCGGTGACGACAATAATACCGGCGTGCAGATATTGCCCGATGCGGAGCTGGAAGCACTGGTGCTTGATACGCACAAGAAGGGATATCAACTCGCCTGCCATGCCATCGGTGACGCGGCTATCTGGCAGCTTATCACCGCTTATGAGAAAGCGCTGGCAGCCTATCCAGACCCGAACCGCCGTCATCGCATTGAACATTGCGGGTTTTCGACAGCGGAACAGCATGAACGCATGAAGAAGGCCGGTATTTATCCGTGCCCGCAGCAAGTCTTCATCTATGATTTCGGCGATGCCTATATTTCCGTTCTGGGTGAGGAGAGGGCGCTTTCAAGCTATCCGCTCAAAACGTGGAAAGACCTCGGTTTCAAACCCGCGACGGGAAGCGACGCGCCGGTCTGCCATCCAAATCCTTATCCCAACATCTATTCGATGCTGACGCGCGAGACCGGTAAGGGCACGGTCATGGATGCACGCGAACGCGTGACCATTGAAGAGGCGCTTCAGGTCTATACCGAATATGGGGCTTTCTCGCAGAAGCTTGAAAACGTCAAAGGCAAGCTGGTCCCGGGACAGGTGGCTGATATTGCAGTTTTCTCGCGCAACATGCTGACCGCAAAGCCGGAGGAAATTCTCAACGATACGCATTGCATGCTCACCATTCGCGAAGGCGAAGTGGTGTTCGAACGTTCATAGGGAGAACAGGCAGCGATGCTTCGGTTACGCTGCCTGAATACGTTCATTCATCCGGTCTACAAAAATCAAAAGGGGAAGATCATGAGGAAATTTGCGTTGCTTGCAGCGATGTCGGTCGCCTTGATGGCGGGTACTGCAGCTTTTGCCGAAGACGCGCCGCGCTCTGGCGGTGTCATCAACTTTGTCGCGCCATATGGTGACAGTTTTTCGACGCTGGATATTCAGTCCTCGCCGGCAACCCAGGATGAGTTCTACGCCAAGGCCATTCATCGTTCGCTTTATGATTGGGATGCAAATCAGAGCAAACCAGTATTGGGTCTCGCAACGGATGTAAGCGTTTCGGACGATAAGCTCGTCTATACCTACAAGCTGCGTCAGGACGCATTTTTTCATGATGGTAAGCCGCTGACGGCAGACGATATTATCTGGAGCTACACCCGGATCATGGATCCGAAGAAGGCCATGCCTCCGGCGCGTTACATTGCGGAAATCAAGGGTGCGGACGAATATGCGCAGGGCAAGGCCAAGGAAATTTCCGGCCTGAAAAAGATTGACGATCATACGCTGGAAATCACGCTCAAGCAGCCAATCAATCCCGGCTATCAGTTTATGTACAACAACACGGCGATTTATCCCGCGGGACAGGGCGACAGCGAAGAGTTCCAGCGCCACCCAATCGGGCTTGGACCTTACAAATTTGCCGAATATATCCCCGGCTCCCGCCTGACGGTCGATAAGTGGGACAAGTACTACGATAAGGGCAAGCCTTATGCCGACAAGATCAATATCATGATCATGGGCGACGCTGCTGCGCGTGATGTTGCCTTCCGCAACAAGGAAATTGACGTTGCGGTGCTCGGACCGGCACAATACAGCACCTATCGCGAGAATCCGGAGCTCGCGAAGAACATGCTCGAAGTTGCTGAGGCCTATACACGCACAGTCGGTTTCAATCCTGATTTCAAGCCCTTTCAGGACAAGCGTGTTCGTCAGGCGGTCAACTACGCAATCGATAGCGATCTCATCATCAAGCGCCTCGTCAAGGACAAGGCTTATCGTGCCGTGAGCTGGCTCCCGAACTCGTCGCCCGCATTCGACAAGGATGCGAAGCCCTATCCTTATGACCCCGAAAAGGCCAAGGCCCT
>JAEXXS010000002.1 GCA_023451915.1 Pseudomonadota bacterium
GTCCGAATGACAGGTCGATTGGGAAAGATGGTTTATCAGAGAACCGAGGAAACGCCTTCAATGAAGGGCTGATAGCGGACAACCATCAGGTTTTCCTGCTCGAAGCGGCTGCCGACCTTCGAAATCCGCGTCATGATCTGTTCGCCGTCGCCGGGACCAATCGGTGCAATGAGAACACCATGTGTCGCGAGCAGTTCCACGAAATGCCGCGGCACTTCTTCGCAAGCCAGCCAGAGGATGATTCGGTCGAACGGCCCGCCCGGCATGCCATGACGTCCATCGGCATGCTTGACCATGATGTTTTCGCGCTTGAGCGAAACGAATTGCTGCAAGGCATGGTCGCATAGTTTGCGATAACGCTCCACCGTCGTCACGCGACCCGATAATGACGACATGACGGCGGCGGTGAAGCCAGATCCTGTGCCGATTTCCAGAACGCGATGGCCCGGTTCCAGCTTTAGCGCTGCCAGCACCCGCGCCTGATCGTCAATGCCTTCGATATATTCACCGCAATCGAGCGGTGCTGTGCGGTTGCTATAGGCCAGATGCGACCACGCCGAAGCAAGGAAGCTTTGGCGTGGGGTTGCTTCAATAGCTGCAAAGAGGCGCGGATCATCAATGCCGCGCGCGCGCATGCGCAAGACGAAGGATGCAAACCCTTCCCGGTCCGAAAGCCTTGGTCGCTCAGACGTTGCCTGCCTCATGCTTCCCCCCGCTTCAAGCTTCAAGACCGAGCGCTGCGCTCAGTTCTGCGCGAACCTTATGCGCCGTCAGATCGAGGTGCAACGGCGTGACCGAAATGCAGTCGGAACGGACGGCGGCCAGATCGCTATCGTCGGCGACAGGCGCTTTGCCGCGACCGAAACGCAGCCAGAAATAAGGGAAACCGCGACCGTCACGGCGCTCGTCCAGGCGCGCATCGTGGCTAAGCTTGCCTTGCGCCGTCACGCGGGTGCCCTGCACTTCATCCGCACCGCAATTCGGGAAATTGAGGTTCAGTAGGACGCCTTCCGGCCAACCGGCAGCGACCAGTTTGCGAATGAGGTCGGGTGCATGGGCTTCGGCCGTTTCCCACGGAACGATCCGGCGGTCGCCTTCATAATCATATTCTTGCGACAGCGCGATGGAGCGGATGCCGAGCAACGTGCCTTCCATAGCGCCCGCAACAGTGCCGGAATAGGTCACGTCGTCGGCGATATTCGCACCGGAATTGACACCGGAAAGGATGAGGTCCGGCGCGCCCGGCAGCACATGACGGACGCCCATAATGACACAATCGGTCGGCGTGCCGCGCAACGCGAAATGGGTGTCGTCGATCTGGCGCAGACGCAGCGGCTCCGAAAGCGTCAACGAATGCGCCAGACCGCTCTGGTCGGTTTCCGGCGCAACAACCCAGACATCATCCGAGAGTTGTCGTGCGATTCGCTCCAGAACTGCGAGGCCTTCAGCGTGGATACCATCATCGTTCGTCAGCAAAATTCGCACGTCTTCACTCCTGCTTTAATTATTGAAATCCTGAATCACGCGGCCTTTTCAAGGCGCTTAAGGCCGCCCATGTATGGCTGCAATGCTTCAGGAATATGAATGCTGCCGTCTTCCTGCTGGTAATTTTCCATCACGGCGATGAGCGCGCGACCGACTGCAACGCCAGACCCGTTGAGGGTATGGACGAAGCGCGTCGACTTCTCGCCTTCCGGGCGATAGCGGGAGTTCATGCGACGGCCCTGGAAATCACCGCAGACCGAGCAGCTGGAGATTTCGCGATAGGTGTTCTGTCCCGGCAGCCAGACTTCGATGTCGTAGGTCTTCTGCGCACCGAAGCCCATATCGCCGGTGCAAAGCACAACGGTGCGGAATGGCAGTTCAAGCCGCTTTAGCACTTCTTCCGCGCAAGCCGTCATGCGCTCATGTTCCGCAATCGAGCTTTCTGCATCGGTGATGGACACCATTTCCACTTTCAGGAACTGGTGCTGGCGCAACATGCCGCGCGTATCACGCCCGGCAGAACCGGCTTCTGACCGGAAGCAGGGCGTCAGCGCCGTATAACGCTGCGGAAGGGTCTTCACATCGACGATTTCGTCGGCGACCAGATTTGTCAGCGGCACTTCCGCCGTCGGGATCAGCCAGCGGCCATCCGTGGTGCGGAACAGGTCTTCCGAGAATTTCGGCAGCTGGCCGGTGCCATAAACGGCCTCGTCGCGCACCATCAAAGGCGGCATGGTTTCGGTGTAGCCATGCTCGGTCGTGTGCAGGTCGAGCATGAACTGACCAAGCGCACGTTCCAGACGCGCCAGTCCACCTTTCAGGATCGTAAAGCGCGCACCGGCGATTTTCGCCGCGCGTTCGAAATCCATCATGCCGAGCGCTTCGCCCAGTTCAAAATGCTCCTTCGGCTGGAAGGAGAAATTGCGCTGATTGCCGACACGGCGAATCTCGACATTGTCGGCTTCGTCCTTGCCGAGCGGCACGTCGCCCAGCGGAATATTCGGGATTGTCGACAGCGCGTCGTTCAATTCCTTGACCAGACGGCGCTCTTCTTCCTCGGCCTGAGCAAGGAAATTCTTGAGTTCGCTCACTTCTGCCTTGAGCTTATCGGCAGTGGCAGTGTCTTTTTCCGCCATCGCCTTGCCGATTTCCTTCGACGCGGCGTTGCGGCGTTCTTGCGCAGCCTGAACCTTACCGACATTTTCGCGACGCTTTTCATCAAGCGCGATCAGTTCGGACGAGAGCGGCCCTGCCCCGCGCTTTGCAAGCGCCTTGTCGAGGTCTTCAGGGTTTTCGCGAATCCATTTGATGTCGAGCATGGGAAAAGCCGTTTCGTGAAATTGAACAGAAGCGGGCCGCAAAGACTGCGGCCAGCGGAAATCGTAGTCTACGATCAGGAGGAAGAAGTGTCGTTTTCAGCTTCTTTTGCGTTCTCTGCTTCGTCGCGCTTCTTCTCGATCATACGAGCCACGATAATGGAAATCTCGTAGAGAAGGATCGTCGGCAAGGCAAGACCGATCTGGCTCGCCGGATCGGGCGGGGTCAGAACGGCGGCCACGATGAAGGCGATCACAATCGCATATTTACGCTTGTCCTTCAGGCCAGCCGAAGTCACCAGACCAACACGCGCCATGAGGCTTGTGATGACCGGCA
>JAEXXS010000037.1 GCA_023451915.1 Pseudomonadota bacterium
CCTGACATCATCGCCTGATTGCGCCTTAGATCGAAAGCAAAGCCGGGGCCTGCCCGGCTTTATCATTTTTATCCACGCAATATCTCATCCGCGAAAGCATGAAACGGAGCAGGACAGATCAATGAGCGTTACAGCCGACGTCGCCATTATCATGGGCAGCCAGTCTGATTGGGAAACCATGCGCCATGCCGCAGACACGCTGGAGGCGCTGGGGATCGGCTTTGACGCCCGGATCGTTTCCGCGCACCGCACGCCGGACCGGCTGGTCGCTTTTGCCAAGGGCGCGAAGGCTGAAGGCTTCAAGGTCGTGATCGCCGGCGCAGGCGGTGCCGCACATCTTCCCGGCATGACCGCCGCCATGACGCCGCTCCCCGTCTTCGGCGTGCCGGTCCAGTCGAAGACGATGTCGGGTCAGGATTCGCTCCTGTCCATCGTGCAGATGCCGGCAGGCATCCCCGTCGGCACGCTGGCCATAGGACGCGCCGGTGCGGTCAATGCCGCCCTGCTCGCCGCAGCCGTTTTGGCGCTCCACGACGACGCCCTTGCCGCGCGTCTCGATGAGTGGCGCAGCGCCCAGACGGAGAGCGTGGCTGAACGTCCTACCAATGAGGTCTGATATGGAAAATTCCGCACTTCAATCCGGAGCAACGATCGGCATCATCGGCGGCGGACAATTGGGCCGCATGCTCGCCATGGCCGCCGCACGCCTCGGCTTCCAGACTGTCATTCTGGAGCCGCAGGCCGACTGCCCGGCGGCACAGGTTGCAAACCGCCAGATCGTCGCCGCCTATGATGATCCGAAAGCACTGGCCGACCTCGCCGCCGCCTCCGACGTCATTACCTATGAATTCGAAAACGTGCCGGTCAGCGCCGCAGACAAGCTTGCCGAGACCGCAATCGTCCTCCCGCCGCCAGCAGCGTTGGAAATTTCGCAGGATCGCTTCAACGAAAAGCAGTTCCTCAATGAAAGCGGCATTGAAACCGCGCCCTGGCGTCTGGTCGACGATGAGGAAACGCTGATTGCCGCTCTTGGTGCGCTTGGCGAACGCGGCATTCTCAAGACGCGCCGCCTTGGCTATGACGGCAAGGGTCAGGTGCGCCTGACCTCGCTGGACGAGACAGCCGCCCACGACGCGCTGATCGCCATCAACAAGGCCCCGGCCATCCTCGAAGGTTTTGTCGATTTCGAACGTGAAGTCTCGGTTATTGCCGCGCGCGACCGCAGCGGCAATGTCGCGATCTACGATATCGCTGAAAACGTCCACAAGGACGGCATACTCGCGACATCGACCGTTCCGGCCCGCATTACCGCTGAGACGGCGGATGCGGCGCGTCAGGCCGCAGAGAAGCTTTTGCATGCGCTGGATTATGTCGGCGTTCTGGGGCTTGAATTCTTCGTCTTGAAGGACGGCTCCCTGCTCGCCAATGAATTTGCGCCGCGCGTGCATAATTCCGGCCACTGGACGGAAGCCGCCTGCGCGATCTCGCAGTTCGAACAGCATATCCGCGCCGTTGCCGGACTGCCGCTTGGCAATACGGACAGGCATTCCGATTGCGTGATGGAAAACCTGATCGGCAATGATGTCGACAAGGTGCCAGCGATTCTATCGAAACCCAATGCCGTGCTGCATCTCTATGGCAAAAAAGAAGCCCGCGAAGGCCGGAAAATGGGCCATGTGACCCATATCAAGCCCCGCAACAGCTAGGTTTTATCGGGAATCTTGACGATTCCCGATGACTCCGCTCGCTGCGACAAGATTTTCAGGCCTCCACCCGTGAATCTGCCGCGCAGGAGTTGACATTTACCCGAAACCTTGTGTATTTCGGCCAACCCTTCAGGCACATATCCCGTGTCTGTAATCAATTGGCGCCTTGGGCGCTGTTTTTATGAAGCCCGGCGGCGTGTTCATGTCGATGGGCCAACCAGACCGGTGATTGACATGAAGATCAAGAACTCGCTTAAAGCGCTTAAGGGCCGTCATCGCGACTGCCAGCTGGTCCGCCGCAAGGGCCGCGTTTACATCATCAATAAGACCGCCCCGCGCTACAAGGCTCGTCAGGGCTAATCTTATTTTTGATTTTGCATTTGACGTTCCGCCGTGCATGGGCAAATCTATGCATATGCGGAACGTTTTTGCACGTCTGAAGATTTTTGCGACAGTTGCCGCGTTCGGTGCGGCGACATTGACCATTCACGGCGCACGCGCCGAGATGGCACCCGATAAGGCGCCTTTGAACGCCCCGCTGACTGCTCCGCTTACACCTGTGCAGATTGGCGCAGACAGCGAGCAGAAGCCCGCTCCCTCGCAAACACCCCCTGCCAAAGCCGCAGAGCCCCAGACGCCGGAAGAGCGCCTGGACAAGCTCTTTGCCGAATTGCGCAAAACGACGGATGAGGTCAAGGCGCGGCGCATCGCCTCGCAGATCAATACGCTCTGGTCGCAATCCGGCAGCGCCACCATCGACCTTCTGGTGCAATGGGCGAATGCCGCCATGCTGGAGCACCGCTATCCGTCGGCGCTCGATTTCCTGAATGAAGCCATTGCTCTCAATCCGGATTATGCGGAAGCGTGGAACCGCCGCGCGACGGTTTATTTCCTGCAAAAAGACTATGCCCGCGCCATGGTCGACATCAATCATACGCTTGAGCTTGAGCCGCGCCATTACGGCGCTTTGACGGGCATGGCGGCCATTTTACGCGCCCGTGGCCTCAAGGAGCAGGCGATGAAGGCCTATGAGCAGGCGCTGATCGTTTATCCGATGATGCGCGACGCGCAGAAGAATTTCAGCGATCTCGCCGACGAACTGGCCGATACGCGAACTTAGAGCGGTTCCGGTTAAACCGCTCTATCTATTTGTTTTTACGCATTATCCCACGCAAAACCGCCACGCACTTTTGCTGGAAATGCTCTAATTTCCCAAACTATCCTCCAAAGCAAAACGCGCCCCGAAAGGAGCGCGTTGCAACGTTTGTGGGCTCGCGCCCAAAACTGGATGAGATTCGGGATGATGGTGAGCCGAAAATGGTGGGGCTTTGAGACCCGGAGCGGAATGTACTTAACGTACATGAGCACCGGAAGCTCAAAGACGCGCCATTTGCAGGCCACCAGAGCCCGAATATCGCCAGTTTATTAGACGCCGGACTTTCCGTCGGCCCCTATATAGGCGATGCGGAGCATGTTGGTAGCACCTGGCGTACCAAACGGAACACCGGCGGTAATGATAATGCGCGAGCCGACTTTGCCGAATTCTTCTTCGAAGACGATCTGGCAGGCGTGATCGACCATGTCTTCCAGATCATGCGCATCGGCGGTTACGACGCAATGCAGGCCCCAGACGAGCGACAGCTTGCGGGCGGTATCAACGACCGGCGACAGCGCGATGATCGGCGTACGCGGGCGCTCACGGGCGGCACGCAGGCCGGTGGTGCCGGAAGCCGTGTAGGTCACGATAGCCGAAAGCTTCAGCGTTTCGGCTATCTGACGGGCGGCAAGCGAAATCGCGTCGGCACCGGTTGGCTCAGGTGCGGCGCGCTGCGCATCGATGATGGTCGAATAGGTCTGTTCCTGCTCAACCTGCTCGGCAATGCGGTTCATGGTGGCGACGGCTTCGACCGGATACTGACCCGATGCCGATTCAGCCGAAAGCATGATGGCGTCTGCGCCTTCGAACACGGCGGTTGCTACGTCCGACACTTCGGCGCGGGTTGGCACCGGCGCGGTGATCATGGATTCGAGCATCTGGGTCGCCACGACCACCGGCTTGCCAGCGCGGCGCGCACGACGGGTGATCTGCTTTTGAATGCCGGGAACGCTTTCAAGCGGCATTTCCACGCCGAGATCGCCACGGGCGACCATCAGCGCATCGGAAAGCTCGATGATCTCATCAAGACGGGTAACGGCCTGTGGCTTTTCGATCTTCGACATGATGCCGACCTTGCCGCGCGAAACCTTGCGCACTTCGGCCAGATCTTCCGGGCGCTGGATGAAGGACAGCGCAACCCAGTCGATTTCTTCCTTCAGCACGGCATCAAGGTCCTTGCGGTCCTTTTCAGTCAGCGCGCCGACACCGAGCGTGGTGTCCGGCAGGCTAACGCCCTTGCGGTCGGAAATGCGGGTGCCGGAAACAACCTTGCAGCGGATGGACTTGCCGTCGGTGGCTTCCGCGACGAGATGCAGCTTGCCATCGTCGATGAGCAGGCGGTGGCCCGGCTCGACCGCTTCCAGAATTTCCGGATGCGGGAGGAAGACACGGGTTTCGTCGCCCGGCGCTTCGTTGTTATCGAGCGTGAAGGTCTGGCCGGGAACGAGATCGACCTTTCCGTCCTTGAACTTGCCGACGCGCAGCTTCGGTCCCTGAAGGTCGGCAAGAATGCCGATCGGGCGGCCAAGGGTCTTTTCCACATTGCGGATGCGCTTCACGAGGGTGCGCATCAGGTCATGGTCGGCATGGCTCATATTGATGCGGAAAACATCGGCACCGGCTTCAAAGAGCTTGCGGATGACGGCTTCCTCGCCAGACGCCGGACCCAGCGTTGCGAGAATCTTGACCTTGCGGTTGCGCTTCATTGACTATTCGTTCCTGTAACAGTGGGGGTTTCCGGCGGTGTTTCGTCTGCAAGCTGAACCATCCAGCTCGATTGTTCCCCGGTATCATATTCCTGGAAGCCGTTGCGCTGGAAGCCGCGCGCATAGCAATCCTGCACGCCCGAGATGCGGAATTCCTTTTCCGCGACGCACATATTCACATTGCCCTGCCAGCGACCGTCGCCCTGGGCATCCTCGGCATAAAGATAATAATAGCGCGACGTCAGCGGGCCTTCGATCAGCGTTTTGCAGGTCGAGCCTTCGATATGCCACCAGCCTTCCGTTACCCAGCCGGTCTTGGCCCGGTAACCGATGGCGACACCAACCAGATTCTGCGTCGAATTACATACGCGGAAATCAGCCCGCGCCTCCACAGCTGTCATGCCGAGCGCACCAAGCAACACAGCGGAAAATACAGCTAGAAAGTGTGGAAGTCGCATCCGCCGAACCCCTTCAGCCCGCAATCGCTTTTGTTTCACGTCTGGAAATCCCATTTCGGTCGCTCTCTTTTCGGCAGTTTCGCCGGTGATGTCAACGCAGTCCCACCGATAAGAAAGCACATGACGAAAGAATGATCGTTGCAATCCCGGCTTTCTCATGACAGACCTGAAACAGCTTCCCGCGCCCGATGAAAATCAATCCCGAATTGTTCCTGGGAATTCAATCCGTGTCGTTCGCCAAATCGTCAGCCACTTCGTTCTCGCCCGTTTACAGGATCGAAGGCGATTTTCGCCTCGGCCTGCTTCTGACCGCCGACCATGCACGGCGCGACGTGCCTGCCGAATACGGCAGTTTGGGCCTGGAAGAAAGCGAATTCGACCGTCATATCGCTTATGACATCGGCGTCGAAGCCCTGACGCGGGCCCTGGCGGCCCGCCTTCAGACGCCGGCGGTGCTGGGCGGCTTTTCCCGTTTGCTGATCGATCCCAATCGCGGCGAGGATGACCCGACGCTCATCATGCAGCTCTCGGATGGCGCGGTTATCAGCGGCAATTATCCGATGTCGGCAGGCGAGCGGGAAGATCGGCTGACCCGTTTCTACCGTCCCTATCATGAGGCTGTGACGGAAATGAGCGCCCGCGTGGAACGCGAAAGCGGGCACGCGCCTTTCATCGTTTCGATCCATTCATTCACTCCGCGCTGGAAGGACAAGCCCCGCCCCTGGCAGATCGGTCTGCTGTGGGACAAGGACGACCGCGCCGTCGCGCCGCTTCTGTCGCTTTTGCGCGCCGAGCCCGGTCTGGTGGTCGGCGACAACGAACCTTATGACGGCGCATTGCGCAACGACGCCATGTATCGCCATGCCACGGCCAGGGGCTTTGCCCATGTGCTGATCGAAGTGCGGCAGGACCTGATCGCCGACGAGGCCGGAGCAGCGGAATGGGCGGAACGGCTTGCCCCGATGCTGCGGGAGATCAACACGCTCGACGGCATACACGAGGTCCAGCATTTCGGCTCGCGCACCGGTCCGGTGGCGTGAACCGCCGCTTTTCCACAGTGTTCCACACTCTTCCACAGGGTTTGACCCCATAAATCGTGCCGGGCGTCGAAAAGGCTCTTAATTTTGCCCGCGACTCGCGGGAAAACCGGTGCAG
>JAEXXS010000135.1 GCA_023451915.1 Pseudomonadota bacterium
ATTGCGCGATCCCGTCAATCACCTGATTGAGCGCGCGTTTTCTGGCCGCCTTGCTTTCAGGTAATTCCGTCGAGCGGAGCGCTTCAACCGCCTCGGCGGTCGCGGCCCAGGTTCTGAAATGCTTTGAGGTGAATTCATCTCCTGTGGCGTCTCGCAAATAATCATTGATATCCTGCGAGGAAACGGCGCGTCGGCCTCCCTCGTCATCGATATATTGAAACAATTGCTGACCCGGCAGTTCCTGCACCGACCTCACGATCCGGGCAATCCGCCTGTCGGACAGTTTCAGGTTCCAGCTCTTGCCAGACTTGCCCGTAAAAACCAGACGCAGACCTGCTCCGTCGTTCTTGATATGGCGATTGCGCAAAGTAGTGATGCCAAAACTGTTGTTCTCACGCGCATAGTTGAGGTTGCCAACGCGCAGCAACAGCCTGTCCATCATCCAGATGACGGTTGCGACCACCTTTTCTCGACCGAGAGAGCGCCGCCGCATATCCGCGTCAATCTGTTGCCGGAGACCGCTGAGCTTTTGTCCGAAAGCCTGCAAGCTTGAAAACTTGCTCTGCCCGCGCTCCGCCATCCACTCAGGATGATAGATATACTGCTTCCTGCCGCGTGCATCGCGACCTGTAGCCTGTATATGGCCGTGTTGGTCGAGACATATCCAGACATTGCTCCATGCCGGCGGAATGGCCAGGGCCGCTATCCGCGCCTTTTCCGTCGCGCTGACCGCATGCCGTTGACTGTCGACATAGCGAAAGCCCGTGCCACAACGGATGCGCTTTATGCCCGGCTCGGCATCATTGACATGGATCAGGCGATGCAGGATCGGCGATTTTTCGAGCAATGGTGCTTCCCCGAAATAGATTTGGCGGGATTTCCTTCGCTCAATAACCACCGAAACGCCTGACAGGTTCCAGCGCGGGCCCTGCAACCGGAACCTTCCCGCCTTCAACTGGTTATTCTTCATTCTGAAGAGGATATATCGGTGCCGCACACATTCTGGAAAGGCTATCTCAAACTATCGCTCGTTACCTGTGCCGTCGAATTGATGCCAGCGACAAGCGACAGCGAGAAAGTGCGCTTTCACACGCTCAACGCCAAAACGGGTAATCGGGTCATCAGCCGCTATGTCGATTCAGTCACGCACAAGCCGGTGCGCGATCAGGACGAGGTCAAAGGTTTCGAAAAGGCGGAAGGAGACTATATCCTCCTTGAGGACGATGAGCTTGAAGCGGTATCGCTCGAAAGCACGCGCACCATCGATATCGATAAATTCGTAGAGCGCGATAGCATCAGCTGGATCTGGTACGACAAACCCCATTATCTGTCGCCCGCTGATAAGGTCGGGCAGGAAGCCTTCGCAGTTATCCGGGAGGCGATGGACAATAGCGGCGTTTGTGGTTTGGCGCGACTGGTCATGTACCGGCGCGAAAGGGCCGTGCTTCTGGAGCCGCGCGGACCAGGTATTGTTTTATGGACCTTGCATTTCGGCGATGAAGTGCGAAAGCCCGAGGATTATTTCGCAAATATCGAGGCGGAAAAGCCCGATAAGAAGCTGTTTTCCATGGTTCGCAAGCTGATCAAGGACAAGACGGAAGTCTGGAATCCGGATTTATTGAAGGACCCGGTTCAGAAGAACCTGAAATCAATGATCGCCGCCAAGAAGAAGAAAACAAAAGGACCGGCAAAGGCCAGCTCCACCACCACTCCCCCGCCGACCGGTGGCAATGTCATCAACATTATGGATGCTTTGCGCAAAAGTCTCGCCAACGAGAAAAAGCAGAGCTAACTGCTTATACTGTCGGCGGGTTTCTTACCGCTTCGGCAAAGGTTTCGCCGCTTCGCGGAAATCCTCCCAAGGGTCATTCTTTAAAGCCACAAGCCGGGTGGGCGTATTCAATATGGTGAAATGGGTCGGCCCGATTGCCGGACTGACTTCGTCCCACGCGAGCGGCATGGAAACCGCCGCGCCCGGTCGGGCGCGCGGTGAATATGGCGCCACCGCAGTCATGCCGCGTTGGTTGCGCAAATAATCAATGAGGATTTTGCCTTTGCGTTTGGCTTTGGAAATAGTCGACACGTAGCGATCAGGGCTATCTGCCGCCATCTCGTCGGCAATCGCCTTGGTGAAAGCTTTAAGATTTTCCCAGTCGGCTTTCGGTTTCAACGGCACGACGACATGCAATCCCTTACCGCCGGATGTTTTTACAAATGTGGTAAGGCCGTGTTTCTCAAGCCGCTCCTTGGTTTCAAAAGCGCCTTCGACGACGCGTTCCCAAGCCACATCCTCTCCGGGGTCAAGATCCATCGTCAATATGTCCGGGAGCTCCCAGTTTTTCAGGCTTGACCCCCATGGATGAATTTCCAGCGTGGCGGCCTGTACCAGACCAATTAAACCGTCGAAGTCCTTGATCGCGATGTAGGGTTCCTCATCCGTCTCAGACGGATCATCAACCTCCACAATATGCTCGTTCAAACCTTTCCAGGCATGCTTCTGGAAGAAGTGTTGGCCATCGATTCCCGTCGGGCAGCGCAATAAAGCCAGCGGCCGATTGACGATAAACGGCTCGATACGTGGCCAGACTTCGGCGTAATAATCCGCCAAACCCTGTTTGGTGATGCCTTCATCCGGCCAATACACACGATCGGGATGGGTGAGATTGACATCGGCTTCTTGGTGAGCTGCCTTTTCGGGCCGAGCAGACATGGCGCTTTTCTCCAAAATGACCTCCTTGGCGGCCTTATCGTCCCGTAGGCCCCGAAAAGACGCATGGCGTAATCTTCTGTCAGCCGTCCACGCGCGAAACTCGATCTCTGCGACGAGCTGGGGTTTGACGAAAATGGCGCCGCGCCTTTCCTCCGCCGTCAGCTCTGTGGCAAAAGGACTTTTCTCCTGACGCATTGCGTCGAGCTTTTTGTACAGATCCTTGGCGAGTTTGACCGAAAACCCGGTTCCGACGCGCCCCACTGGAACGAGACCTTTCTTTTCTTGAACCCCCAAGAGAAGCGAGCCGATTGCATCGCGCGTTGCACTGGAAGGCACAAAGCCGGCAATGACAAACTCCTGTCGTCC
>JAEXXS010000139.1 GCA_023451915.1 Pseudomonadota bacterium
CAATTATAGTTTCGCCGGTACGATTCCTTATTGTGGAAAAGGAGTGCCGCCTAAGAATAATAATGAATTTGATGAATTCAGAAATGCGAAATTGCAGCTGGAAAAATATCTGAAGGAGAAAGACCAAAAGCAAGAGCCAGGTAAAGTTAAAGCAAAAAAGCCGACGGTTTTTCACAATCATGAGGGCAAGCTGCCAAAATCCCCTCGCATGGTCTATTATGAGTTCCCGCTTGGAAAAGATAGAAAACAACTCGGTGGACAACATCGGGCCGTTATAGGATATGGTGACGGCGTAACCGCATATTACTATACGACTGATCACTACGACTCATTTTGCAGGATCCCCGACTAGAGCATTTCCAGCAAAAGTGCGTAGCGGTTTTGCGTAGGATAATGCGTAAAAACAAATAGATAGAGCGGTTCCACGATTCCGTTTTAACCGGAACCGGTCTAGAGCCATGGCGTTTTAACCGCGTCCGAGCCGGAACTGTTTCGAAGTTCCGGCTCGGTAAAGGTCCTCAGTGGGCCTCGTCCCAGTTATGCGCCGCACGCGCATCGACATGCAGCGGCACCGCCAGAGATACCGCAGGCAGCGCCGCGTTCTCCATGATATGCCGCACCAGCGGAATGGTTTTTTCCACTTCGTTTTCAGGCACTTCGAAGATCAATTCATCGTGCACCTGCAGCAACATGCGGGCGACAAGCTTTTCTTTTTCAAGCGCATCTTCCATGCGAATCATGGCGCGGCGGATAATGTCGGCAGCCGAACCCTGTATCGGCGCATTGATGGCCGCACGCTCGTTGAAAGCGCGGATTTGCGGGTTGGATGCGCGAATATCGGGATAGTGGGCGCGGCGTCCGAAAATGGTTTCGACATAGCCATGCTCGCGGGCAAAGGCCTTGGTCGCTTCCATATAATCCCTGATGCCGGGGAACCGCTCGAAATAGGTGCGGATATATTGCCCGGCTTCTTCCCGCGGAATGGAAAGCTGGTTGGCGAGGCCGAAGGCCGAAATGCCATAGATGATGCCGAAATTGATCGCCTTGGCGCGGCGGCGCACTTCCGATGGCATGCCTTCCACGGGAACGCCGAACATTTCCGAGGCAGTCATGGCATGAATATCGACGCCATCGGCAAAAGCCTGTTTCAATTGCGCAATATCCGCCACATGGGCCAGCACGCGCAGTTCGATCTGGCTGTAATCGGCGGAAATCAGCTTGTTGCCTGGTTCCGCGATGAAGGCCGTTCTGATCTTGCGCCCCTCGGTTGTGCGCACCGGAATGTTCTGCAAATTTGGTTCGGAAGAGGAGAGGCGGCCCGTGGAGGTGGACGCCATCGCGTAAGATGTGTGAACGCGCTTGGTCTGGGGATGGATGAAACCCGGCAGTGCATCCGTATAGGTGGATTTGAGCTTGGTCAGCTGCCGCCAGTCGACGATCCTGCGCGGCAGCGGATGGCCTTCGGCAGCCAGATCTTCAAGCACCTGCGCCGATGTGGACCACTGGCCGGTCTTGGTTTTGGACGCACCGGGCAGGCCCATCTTGCCGAACAGAATGTCGCCCAGCTGTTTCGGCGAGCCGATGGTGAATTTCTCCCCCGCCAGTTCGTAGATTTCATCTTCGTAAGCGGCGGCGGCCTGCGCCAGATCGCCCGACAGGCGCGACAGCACCTGACGGTCTATCGATATACCGCGCTCTTCCATGCGCGCCAGCACATCGACCAGGGGACGCTCCAGCCGTTCATAGACCGACATGAGGCCCTCTGCCGCCAGACGCGGTTTGAGCACTTGCCATAAGCGCAGTGTCACATCGGCATCTTCGGCGGCGTAAGCCGTCGCACGGTCGATATCGACCATATCGAAGGTTACGGCGCTTTTGCCGCTGCCTGCCACATCCTTATAGGCAATCGGCGTATGGCCGAGCCAGCGTTCAGACAGCGGGTCCATGCCATGGCTGCCCGTGCCTGCGTCGAGCACATAGGAAATCAGCATCGTATCGTCGAAGGAGACGGTATTGACGCCGTGGCGGCGCATCACCAGCCAGTCATATTTCATGTTCTGCGCGATCTTGAGAACGGAGGTGTCCTCAAGAACAGTCTTCAATGCTTCAAGCGCCTGACCAAGCGGTATCTGTCCCTCGACCATGCCGCCGCCGAGCAGATCGCCCTGGCCGGATTTGTGCTGAAGCGGGATATAGGCCGCCCTGGTCGTGCCGTTCTGGCCGGGGAGCGCCAGCGAGAAACCGATGAGTTCGGCCTGCATCGGATCAAGCGAATTGGTTTCCGTGTCGAAAGCCATCAGCCCCGTTTCGACCGCTTCGGCCAGCCACAGCTTGAGTGTCGCGATATCGCGAATGCAGGTGTAAGCGCTGGTGTCGATCTTCTGCGCGGTGGCTTGTGCGGCGCGCTTATCCGCCAGTCCCTGCGGGGTGTAGCCTGTTGCCGCTGCCGGTTCTCCCGTTGCTACCGCGACGACCGTCACGTCTTCAACGCTCGTCACCACGACGTCGAGATCGGGACCATGCGCATCCGCGCCCCATTGCGTCTCGACATGGCACGGCTCGACGGTGGAAGCATCCGTGTCGGTCGCTTCGGCCACACGGCGGGTCAGGGAGGTGAACTCCATGGCCTTGAGGAAGCCGATCAGCTTGGGGCCGTTTTGCGGTTCGAGAACCAGACCGTCGAGATCGACATCCAGCGGCACATCGTTCTTGAGCGTCACCAGTTCGCGCGAAATCTTGGTCTGGTCTGCAAAGGCCAGAATGTTTTCGCGGCGCTTGTTCTGCTTGATTTCCGAGGCGCGGGCGAGAAGCGTGTCGAGATCGCCGAATTCTTCCAGCAATTGCGCTGCTGTCTTGGGGCCGATGCCGGGGATGCCGGGCACATTATCCGTGCTGTCGCCGGTGAGCGATTGCAGGTCGATCATCTTTTCCGGCGGCACACCCCATTTTTCGATCACTTCCGGGATCGAAATCTGCTTGTCCTTCATGCTGTCATACATGGACACATTTGGCGTCACGAGCTGCATGAGATCCTTGTCGGATGAGACGATGGTGACATCGCCGCCCGCCTGTTCGGCAAGGCGCGCATAGGTCGCAATCAGATCGTCAGCCTCAAAACCTTCCTTTTCAATGCATGGCAGGTTGAAGGCGCGCGTCGCCTGACGGATCAGGCCGAATTGCGGAACGAGGTCTTCCGGCGGGGCGGTGCGATTGGCCTTATATTCCGGATAAAGCACATTGCGGAATGTCTTCGACGAATAGTCGAAAATCACCGCGAAATGGGTCGGCACCACGCCCACATCGGTGTTGCGCGCATCTTTCAAAAGCTTCCACAGCATGTTGCAGAAACCCGATACGGCGCCCACCGGCAAGCCGTCGCTTT
>JAEXXS010000224.1 GCA_023451915.1 Pseudomonadota bacterium
TATTATGCCGACACGGATTTTTCCGGCTTTGTCTATCACGGGCGCTATCTGGAATTTTACGAGCGCGGACGCACCGATTTCCTGCGCTTGCAGGATGTGCACCATATCGAGCTTGCCGAAGGCGCGCTCGGCGAAGAAATGGTCTGGGTCGTGCGGCGCATGGAGATCGACTACAAGTCTCCGGCCCGGATGGACGATCTCATTCTGATTGAAACGCGGGTCAACGAAATTCGCGGCGCACGGGTTATCATGGCGCAAAAGATCACCTGCGAAGGGCGCTTGCTCTCGGAAGCGAAAGTGGAAGCGGTGATGATCACCAAGGAAGGCCACCCGCGCCGGATACCGGACGAGTGGCGCGAGGCTTTCACCAAGGAAAGCTGACTTTTCAGGCCGCCCTCCCAAGAATTGGGGGTGCGCCTGTCGCGTTTATTTTTAAAGCGCTGGCTCATTTGATGACCGAATTTGGCGTTCTCAGCCGTTATAGGTGCAAATGCTAACGCATCTTTAACCATAATCTCCGATTAATCATCCTGACGGAATCGGTTGAAGGGCAGGCGGCAAGCGCAGCGCCTTCCTTTCACCAAAATTAACCGTGACAAGCGCCCTAGGGATTTAAAGTTGTAAATCCGGCATGTGTGCTTTGGGGCGGTTGCGATGCGAATGTCTGCATGTCCTGCCTGGATATGCGAACAGCGCTTGAAGCAGTTTCGGGAAAAGTGCCGAGCGTTTTTCCTGGCTAAGCTGCATCGAACAAGACGTAAAGCTGCGCAGATTTGGATCAGCCGCGACGAGGGCCGATCCGTGACGATTTGCGATGCCGCCCGGTCCCGTGCCGGGCGTTTGGATTCAAAACAGGATATTTCCAGCAGAAGACCGAAACGGCTCTGCGGATGGAAATGCCTAAAGACAGAGAAGGTTGGGGTCTGCGGTCCGGGTCGGATCGACAAGAGCCTCGAAACGGTGGATCGATGGAAAATGTTGCGTTAGCGGCCCCCGCCGCCGATGTTACCCTCTGGGGCCTGTTCATGCAGGCAAACTGGGTCGTCAAGCTGGTCATGCTGGGCTTGCTTGGCGCTTCGGTCTGGACCTGGGCTATCGTCGTGGACAAGGTGATTGCCTATAGCCGCGCGCGCCGCGCCATCGATCGCTTCGAACAGGCTTTCTGGTCGGGGCAGTCTCTGGAAGAACTCTATCGCAATCTCGGCGAACGCCGCACCACCGGCATGGCGTCGATCTTCATGGCCGCCATGCGCGAATGGAAGAAATCCTTCGAAAAGGGCGCGCGTTCCCCCATTGGTCTTCAGATGCGTATCGACAAGGCGATGGATGTCGCGCTGGCGCGTGAAAGCGAAAAGATGGAATCGCGCCTCGGCTTTCTGGCCACCATCGGTTCGGCCGCACCATTTATCGGCCTGTTCGGTACGGTTGTCGGTATCATGACCTCGTTTCAGGCCATCGCTGCTTCCAAGAATACCAGCCTTGCGGTTGTGGCGCCGGGTATCGCCGAAGCACTTCTCGCGACGGCCATCGGTCTTCTGGCCGCTATTCCGGCCGTTATCGCCTACAACAAGCTTTCGTCCGATGCGGGCAAGATCGGTGGGCGGCTCGAGGGCTTTGCGGACGAGTTTTCCGCCATACTGTCGCGCCAAATTGATGAGAAGCTGACGCCGCGCAATTGAGCGCCTTCCAGCGAATACGGCAAATCGAGCTTTCGGGAATCTTGCAATGGGCATGTCGGTCGGAAATGGAATGCAGTCGGGCGGACGCCGCAGGCGTGGTCGCAAGAAGGCATTGATGAGTGAAATCAACGTGACGCCGTTCGTCGACGTGATGCTGGTGCTGCTCATCATCTTCATGGTTTCTGCGCCGCTTTTGACGGTTGGCGTGCCGATTGACCTGCCCGATACGCAGGCCAAGGCGATGAACGCCGACACGCAGCCGATCACCGTTTCGGTCAGCAATGAAGGCAAGGTCTATCTGCAGGAAACCGAAATTCCCATCGAAGAGGTCGTGCCGAAGCTTCAGGCGATCGCCAAGACGGGCTATGAGGAGCGCATTTTCGTGCGCGGTGACAAGGCTGCCGATTACGGCACCGTCATGAAGGTCATGGCCCGCATTTCCGCCGCCGGTTTCAAGAATATCGGCCTTGTGACCCTCCAGGAGCAGGATAGCTGACGCCATCATGAAGGCTGGCCTGACATCTTCTGTAGCGCTCCATACCATCGTCATTGCGCTGGGGCTCTTTTCCTTTTCCTCGCCGAAGGCTTTCGACGTGCAGGATTCGGAATCGTTCCCGGTCGACATCGTGCCGATTGAATCCATCACGCAAATTCAGCAAGGCGAGAAGACGGCTCCAATGAAGGAGAAGTCTGCGCCGATCCCGACCACCAAGCCACAAACCGTTCCCAATGCCCAGAATGTCGGTGATCAGGAGGTCGATACCACCACCCCGCCGAAGCCCGACACCAAGGCAAAGCCCATTGAAGCAGCGGAAGAGCCGAAGGCGCAGCCGGAACCGGTGAAGAAACCGGAACCGAAGCCTGAGCCCAAGCCCGAACCGAAGCCGGAAGAAAAGCCGACGCCCGTTCCCGCGACCGAAATGCAGGCCAAGCCGGAGCCGAAGCAGGAAGTGAAGCCCGATCCGGTGGCGGAAGCCATCGAAAAACAGGCTGAAACGCCGGATGCGAATACGCCGAAGCTGCCGGACAACGTGCCCGCGCCGCAGACCAAGCCGAAGCCGCCGCAGGCGCAGACCGCCAAGACGCCGGATCGCAAGCCGACGGAAGAAAAGAAGCCGACGCAGTCCGCATCGCAGACCTCGCAGTCGAAAAACGATGCGATTGCCGATGAGGTTTCGGCGCTGCTCAACAAGCAGAAGGCTTCCGGCGGTGGCGCAAAGCGCTCGACTGATCAGGCTTCGCTGGGCGGCAAGAAAAATACCGGCGGCTCGAAGCTCAGCCAGAGCGAAATGGATGCGCTGCGCGGTGCGATTTCCAAGTGCTGGAACGTGCCTGCCGGTGTGGCCGATGCGCCGGGGCTGGTTGTGACCGTGAAGATGAAACTGAACCAGGACGGCTCCATTCAGGGCGTTCCGGAGGTGACATCGGGCGGTGGCGGCGATGGTGTTGGTCGTGCGGCGGCTGAAAGCGCCAAGCGCGCGGTCGCACGCTGCGCCCCGTACAATCTGCCAGCCGACAAATATGATTCATGGTCGGAAGTGATCGTCAACTTCGACCCGAGCGAAATGTTCTGATCGGGGTTTCCCCGGTTGCCAGACCAAATGAAGCCCATTATGGGCAAAGGACAAAAGAGGTCCCAGAAGATATGAAAACCGGCATCCTGAACACAAAGATCCGGACAGTCCTCTCGGCTTTCGCCTGCATGATTGCCGCAAGTCTTGTCTGCACCATGCCAGCACGCGCCGTGGTGGAAATCAACATCAACAAGGGTGTGATCGAGCCTCTGCCGATTGCCATCACGGATTTCCTGTCCGCAGACCAGCTTGGTCCGAACATCACGTCGGTCATCGCTGCCGATCTTGAGCGGTCCGGCCTGTTTGCGCCGATCGACAAGGGCGCTTTCATTGAAAAGATTTCCAATCCTGATGCCGCTCCGCGCTTCGAGGACTGGAAGGTCATCAATGCACAGGCACTGGTCACCGGTCGCATCACCAAGCAGCCGGACGGCAGGCTGAAGGCGGAGTTCCGCCTCTGGGATACGTTCGGCGGTCAGCAGATGATCGGCCAGCAGTTCTTCACCTCGCCGGATAACTGGCGTCGTGTCGCCCATATCATCGCCGACGCCATTTATGAGCGCCTGACCGGTGAAAAGGGCTATTTCGATACGCGCATCGTTTTCGTCGACGAATCGGGCCCCGCCCAGAAGCGCATCAAGCGTCTCGCCATCATGGATCAGGACGGCGCGAATGTCCGCTATCTTTCGGATGGTCGCGACATTGCGCTGACCCCGCGTTTCTCGCCCAACCGCCAGGAAGTGACCTATATGTCGTTTGCCGGCGGCCAGCCCAAGGTTTATCTGCTGCAGCTCGAAACGGGCCAGCGTGAACTGGTGGGCAACTTCCCCGGTATGACCATCGCGCCGCGCTTCTCGCCGGATGGCCAGAAGGTTGTCATGAGCCTGCTACAGGATGACGGCAGCGCCAATGTCTATGCGATGGATCTGCGCTCGCGCACCACGACCCGCCTGACCAACAGCCAGGCTATCGACACCAGCGCTTCCTATTCGCCGGACGGTTCTCAGGTTGTGTTCGCCTCCGACCGCGGCGGTCGCCCGCAGCTTTATATTGCCGGGGCCGATGGCTCCAATCCGCGCCGCCTGTCGATGGGCGACGGCAGCTATTCCACGCCGGTTTGGTCGCCGCGCGGCGATCTCATCGCCTTCACCAAGCAGTCGCAGGGCCAGTTCTCGATCGGCGTGATGAAGACCGACGGTTCGGGCGAACGCCTTCTGACCTCGGGCTTCCATAATGAAGGCCCCACCTGGGCGCCGAACGGTCGCGTGCTGATGTTCTTCCGCAAGGCGGCAGGTGCCGGCGGTCCAAAACTGTTCACCATCGACCTGACGGGCCGTAACGAACGCCAGATTCAGACGCCGAATTTCGCGTCCGATCCGGCCTGGTCGCCGCTGCTCGAATAGGCTGCCGGTCGGAGAATCATAAAAAGATTAAGGCGCGGGATTTTGGTCCTGCACCTTTTTCTTTGTTTCTTATCGCGTCATTTGCGATGTTTTTGGCCTCCATTTGCGGCGATTGCCACAATCCATGCTAAAAGCCGTGTTTCTGCCGCATTTTGCCATCAAGGCCTAAAAGCAGAATTGCAGCCGGAAACGCCGGTTGCATTTGGTCTCAAGACAATATTAACCATACTTCTTGAGCCTGCATTAACCTCGATATGATTATTGGTTGGTTACGCAGGAACATCAAATCTTAAGGAGCCTCGGCCCATGCGCCGCATCCAGTCGATTGCACGTAGCCCGATCGCTATTGCCCTTTTCATGTCGCTCGCCGTCGCCGGTTGCGCATCCAAGAAGAATCTCCCGAACAATGCCGGTGATCTCGGCCTCGGCGGTGCAGGTGCGGCAACGCCCGGCTCGGCGCAGGACTTCACGGTCAATGTCGGCGACCGCATCTTCTTCGATCTCGATTCGTCGCTGATCCGTGCAGACGCACAGCAGACGCTTTCGAAGCAGGCCCAGTGGCTGCAGCGTTACCCGCAATATTCGAT
>JAEXXS010000241.1 GCA_023451915.1 Pseudomonadota bacterium
CGAATCGCTCAAGAACAGTCGCGCCAGTGCAAGACGCCGGGCCTGTCCGCCGGATAATCCCAAACCGCCCTCGCCGAGCATCGTGTCGAGACCTCCCGGCAGAGTTTCGACAAAGTCAGCGAGACCGCCGGTCTGCAATGCCTGCATCAGGGTGGCATCATCGGCGTCCGATTTGGCGAGCCGCAGATTATCGCGAAGGCTATCCTGAAAGAGTTCGGTGCGCTGGGTCAATAAACTGCTGGCTAGCACTTTGGCGCTACCGTCCTTAACCGCGATTTCGCCTGCCAGCACGTTGAACAGCGTTGATTTGCCCGCACCGCTGGCGCCGACAATCGCGACACGTTCACCCGCTTCAACAGTTAGACTGATGGATTTAAGGGCGGCGACGGTTGCATCTTCGTGCTGGACAGAGAGGTTTTGAAGCGCCACGGCCACGCCATCCGGCGGCGTGGGGAGAGCGGCTATCGCCGCACCTTCGCGCAATTGCGGGCCGACACGGCGAGCGGCCAGAATGGTATGCCCCAGTTCCATCGCGCCGCGCCGTAGCGCCGCGAAAGGTTCCATTGCGCCCAGAATAACCAGCATCGCCAAAGCTGCAACCGGAGCGCCGATTGTCCCTGCCTGCACCAGCCAGCCCGCGCCGATCAGGCCGCCTGCCAGAAGTGCGGCATGCGCAATACCGAGGCCAGCGCCGGTTTTGATTTCAACGCGATTGAGCGTGCGATCAGCTGCAGCAACATAACGATCGGCCCGCATGAGTGCCTCGTTTTGCGCCTGCATCCGCCCGGCCATGAGCAGTTCCGTCTGGCCCGCAACCAGATCGACCGTCCGGGCCCGCAACGCTTCGGTGCCCTTGGCGCGTCTGCGCATCGGCTTTTCCGAACGCCGCGCTGCCAATAAAGGCAGGCTCAAGCCGACGAGAAGCAGGAGAAGCGCAACAGCAAGTCCGAACAGCGGATGCATCAGTGCCAGCGCAAGACCTGCCACCAACGCGGTCGCAAGTGCGGCACCAATTGGCACGACGACACGCAGATAAAGCGAATCCAGCGCATCGATATCCGCAGTCAGGCGGAACAAAAGCCGTGCCGGTCGCTTCAAAAGTGCATTGGCGGCTGCCGGTTTTGCCCAGCTTCGGAACAGTTTTTCGCGCAGGGCCGCCAGAATGGCGAGCGTCGCGTCGTGGGTGACAAGGCGTTCGAGATAACGCGCGCCCGTGCGCACGATTGCCAGAAACCTTATACCGGCTGCCGGTGCAAAGACATCGAACACGATAGCGGTGGCTAAACTCAAGCCTGCAATGGCCGTTGCCGTGATGAACCAGCCGGAAAGGCCAAGCAGAGCAATACCCGCCAGAACAGTCACCGTCGCAGCAGCAATGCCTGCATAAAGAGCCGCGCCCCTGGTGCTGAAAAAGAGGCGCAGGATTGGACGGAGCGCTTGCAAACCGTTCATTCGGCGGCCCTCTTCTGCCAGAGCGGATCGGTATTTTGATTATCGTCCAACCGTATAATGCGGTCCATCCGGCGCGCCAGTCCCTCATCATGGGTGGCGACAATCAGGGTTTTGCCCTTGGCCAGCCGCAACAGGCTGTCTGCAATATGCGTGGCCGTGTCTTGATCGAGATGGGCCGTCGGCTCGTCGGCAAGAATAATATCGGCCTCGAGATCGACCGCGATGCGGGCCAATGCAAGCCGCAACGCCTCGCCGCCTGAAAGCCCTGCACCGTTTTCCCCGATAACGCCGTTACTGGTGATGCCGGCAACATGCGCGAGCGCCATAGTATCGATGATCGAAGCGGTCGGGCTGCTCGCTGCTTCACGCCCGAGCGTGATATTGTGGCGCGCAGAGCCCGCAAAAATATGCGGCTTTTGCCCGACCCAGCTCATGCGTTGACGCAAAGCCACAGCATTTTCAGAAACCATGGGGGTTCCGCCGATCCTGATCGTACCTGTCTGCGGCGCAGCCAGCCCAGCGATCAGCGCAAGAATGGTGGACTTGCCATAACCGCTCGGCGCAAGCAGCGCGACATGCTCGCCCGCTTCGACTATCAGGTTGAAATCGGTCAAGACCGATGGCCCTGCTGGATACTGAAAACCGATATCATGCAGTTGAACGGAAGGGTCCGTTTCTTCCGCATCGCTCGCAGTGAGGCTGCCGACAACCGGCATGGAATGGCGGCTGAGCTTCTCCAGCGCGTCGATGGCCGCTTCGCCCGATGCCCGGTCGTGCCAGACGGCGGAAAGGTCACGCAGCGGCTCAAAGAAAGCGGGCGACAGAAGCAGGATGAACAAGCCTTCGCCAAGCGTCAGCTTCTGTCCCCAGGCACCAAAGTGCAATGTACCAAGCAAGTGGAAGCCGATATAGACGGCGACCATGGCAACGCCAAGCGCCGCAAAAAGCTCCAGCACGGCGGAAGACAGAAATGCAATCCGCAGAACCTTCATTGTCTTCTTGCGCAAGGTTTCGGCATTTTCACGCAGCCGCGTAGCTGTGGCATCCACAGCATGAAAACTGCGGATCGTGGTTAAGCCACGCAGCCGGTCCAGCAGAAAACCATTCATCCCGCCAAGCGCGACAAGCTGCTTTTCGCTGGCGGCTTTCGCGCGCCAGCCAATAAGAGCCATGAAGATCGGGATCAAAGGCGCGGCAATCAGCAAAACAAGCGCTGCCGCCCATGAAAACCAGAAGACAGCCAGCAGAATAGCCAGCGGCACCAGCATGACCCGAATGCGCACCGGCACAAAACGGGACAGATAAGGCACGACCATT
>JAEXXS010000252.1 GCA_023451915.1 Pseudomonadota bacterium
AAGCGTATCGGCAGGTGCGATGACGACAACATCCCTGCCCTTATGTTCGAGAATCGATCTTACTGTCATGCCAAGTCCCTCCAAGATTTAGCATTCGCAGCTTTCAGGCGCTCAAACACCTGTAAGCCGAACGCAGCTCCTCCCGCCGCGTTCCATGATGGTGCGCTTTGATTGCACGATTAGCAAGTACCATAAAACTGGGAGGGAACGGTTCTAACGCCTGAGAACCGCATCATAGCTGCGCGGACGATCCAGCAGCGAAATCCCGAAGAAACCGGCGATAAAACCGCCAATATGCGCTTCCCAGGCGATGCCCGACAAATCAGCACCGCCCGTCGTGTAGAGGCCGGTGATGATGTTGATCACGAACCATACGCCAACGAAGGTCAGGACGGGCTTTAGCGTCAGTGTGAAGCCGACCGGCAGCACCGGACCGGCAAATTCCGCGCGTCGTCCGGCATTCACGCGCCGGAACCCATAGCGCGCCGAAGCGCCCATCATGCCGGAAATCGCGCCCGAAGCACCAACCAGTGGCGTCACGCTATCCGGATAAACCGCATAATGCGTCAGTCCGGCGATAATCGCGGTGAAGATCCAGAAAATCATCATGCGAGCCGTTCCGATTCGCCCGGCCAGCGGCGAACCGAAGGCGGCAAGCCAGATCATATTGACCACGATATGCTCGATACCGCCATGCATGAAGGAATAGCTGATCAGCGTAAAAAGGGCTGCCGGATCGGTAAAACCGCTTGCCATCGAGAATCGAGCCGGGATCAGTGAGAAGTTCAGCATGAACTCATAGTTCTGCTGCTCGCTGATCAGATAGTTCTGATAGACATAGACCGCGACGCAGATACCGATCAGCGCGAGCACTATGCCTGGAATATTGAAAATCGGCTCACTTCCGCCCGAACGACCGCGATTATTCTGCATTTCCGGTTGCGGAAGGACCATGAACACTGCTTTCCAGATTGCGAAACCGCGATGGGGCCAACGAGGCCCAGAAACGACAATCGGCCCAATCGGACCGCTCGCGTGGCGAAACCAGCATTTGATAGGATAGAAATCGTTAAAAATAAAGGCCAGTGGAGGTCAACCACCGGCCCTGATGCGAACCAGCGAGATTCGCAAAAATAACGACTGGATCTCAGAAAAACACCAACCAAGACAAAGGCTTCATCTGATGCCCTCATCAAACGCCAGCGCTATCCACATTGCAAGAATTACTTGTTGTTAACCTTAACAGCCGAGCACCGTGGATGAAGAAAGGGTTAAGCTGGCATCTGCATCGTTAATACTATTTTAATGGTCGCGAGACGGAGCCAAGGCGCTTCGCAATCGAGAAAAATCCAAATTCACCCAGAATCAAACGAACGGCGCATGATGAAACACCGCAGCACGATCGCGATCTTCAGCGAATGGCAGCGACTGGCCTTTGATCGCAATGACGATCTTGAGCGCGGTTTTCAAGCCCCGCAGCGCACTGATATCGAACCGCGTCGGCTCGGACGGCATTTGTCCGATCTCTTTTTCGTGGAAGCCGACGAAAACGGCGAGTTGGTCTTTCGTCTTGGCGGCACGCGAATCTGCACCCTGTTCGGCCGCGAGTTGAAAGGCGTGCGCCTTTTATCCTTGTGGCCGGAGCGTGACCGCCCTGCCCTCCGTGAATTGGCGCAGAATGTCAGCGCGATGCAGATTCCCGCGCTGAGCCTGCATGACGGAATCAGTCTGTCGGGCCGCAGCCTCAGCTTCGAAATGCTGCTCGCCCCATTGGAAGCGAGTAACGGTCGCGTTGGTCTTATGGGCAGCATGGCCGTTCTGGACAATGTGACCTGGGCAGGCGCGGACCCTCTGGTGCTCGGCCATCTCAATCATGTTGAGCCGATTGCACCGGACCTGGCGCTGGCCGATGAAGCGGTGAAGGCGGCCATCTTCACGGTCAATGCCTCGAACCGCACCCGTCAGTGGACAGAAACCCGATTGGCAGCGCCGCCCATCCGCAAGACCCCGCATCTGCGCGTCATCAATGGCGGCAAAGCTTGAAATCGCAGTTTCTCTTTTGCGCCAAATTGCTTTAAGTATAATATAAATAACAGATACTTGGCGAAAAACTGAGATGGGCCAGCTTCGATGAAGGGATATGGGGCGACATCACCTGCGAATAGCGGGCGACAGGATAATTTCAATTCCGTCAATGTTGATCTCAATGGTCGCTATATGCTGGAAAACCGCAGCGAATATCCCTGCGTCCTGAAGCGCATGTCGCCCGGCACTGCCCTGATGACCGGTATCGCAACGCCGCGCAATGGCGAACGTATCATTGCCTATATCGATCACGTCGGACGTATAGAAGGCACGGCCTACCAGATTTCAGCAGAAGGTTTTCATCTTCTCCTCACCAATACCGCGACCAAAAAGGACAAGCTTTCGGCGCAGCTGACATGGCTTGCAAACCGGCATGAACTTTCGCTGCCGGAAGATCGTCGGCATGAACGTGTGGTCCCGCGCAAATCACATCAGAATGTTACCTTCCCGGATGGCACCCAGTTGCTCTGCCGCATCGCCGACTTGTCGCTTTCGGGCGCAGCTATCGAATGCGATGTCAAACCGCCGATCAAGAGCGGCGTCCTTTTGGGACCGATCCGCGGGCGGGTCGTGCGCCATTTCGCAGACGGCTTCGCCATCGAATTCGCCACTATCCAGACGAGCACGACGCTCGACAGTCTTTTCAGCTGAACGTTGTTCGGTTGAAAAGATGAACGCTTGTCAAGGTTACGGATTGGCAAACCGCCCGCGCGGGTATAAACAGTAAAACATCGCGAAAACCCGCGTTTTCAGGCTGATTTAGCCACTTTCTTTACAAAAACTTTCAATATTCCGCGCAGTTTTAATCGAATTTGACTCGCATTTTCGCGCGCAAATTTGCGCGGCTTCAAATTGTCCCGGTCATTTTGATCTCCAACAGGGAGATAAAAGAATGACCAAGCAAACCATCATCGCAGCATTTTTTCTGCTGCTCGGCGTTGGATTGGCGCAGGCAGCAAACCCAGCCTCCACCTCGCCATGGATGACCACCGGAGAACGCACCTCGCAGCCGATCGGGCATTATGAATTTTGCGAGCGCTACCCGGCTGAGTGCAAAATCGTCAGCCGCAACACCAGCGCTCTCAAGCTGACGCCGAAGCTCTGGCAGCAGATCATCGCCGTCAACGACAGCGTGAACACGCGAATCAAGCCCGCCACAGACATGGAAGTCTGGGGACACGAGGAATATTGGGAATATCCGGTCACCGCTGGCGACTGCGACGATTACATGCTGGAAAAGCAGCGCGAACTGATGGCGCTGGGCATTCCCGCCAGTACGCTGCTGTTCACCGTCGTTCGCCAGCCGAATGGTGACGGCCATGCCGTCCTGACGGTTCGCACCGACCGCGGCGATTTCATTCTCGACAATCTTGATGAGCGCGTTCTGGCCTGGAACAAGACCGACTACACCTACCTGAAGCGCCAGTCGACCGCGAACAGCGGCAGCTGGGTCTCGATCAAGGATGACCGCGACATTCTCGTCGGCAGCATCAAGAACTGATCAGACACCGATTTCGATCAAAGGACGGGTCGCCAGTCTCCCTCTGGCCCCGTCCTTTTTTATTGCCGAAAAGTCAGGCTGGTTCCATGCCGCGCATGAAGGAATGCCCCTTCTCGACATAATGCTTTGCGGAAAGCTGCAGCTTTTCCACTGCCGCCTCGTCCAGTTCACGCAGAACGCGCGCCGGGGAGCCGACAACCAGCGAGTTATCCGGGATTTCCTTGCCTTCCGTCACCAGAGCACCCGCGCCGATCAGGCAGTTTTTGCCGATTCTCGCGCCATTGAGCACGATGGCCCCCATGCCGATCAACGTGTTATCCCCGATGGTGCAGCCATGCAGGATTGCGCGATGGCCGATGGTGCAGCCCGCGCCAATCGTCAGCGGAAAGCCGATATCTGTATGCATGATGCAGTGTTCCTGCACATTGGTGTCATCGCCGATGGAGATCACTTCATTGTCACCGCGCAGCACAACGCCGAACCAGAAGCCCACATTCTCGCCCACCACGACCTTGCCGATCAGTGTCGCATCCGGCGCAATCCAGTTGCTGGCGCGGTCTGCGAAATGTGGCTTATGTCCGTTATAAGCATAAATCGGCATGGGAGCTCCTCCATCAGAATGTTTTCATGAAAAGAGCTAAGCCTTTTTCGGATAAGGGACAAGCGCTGCTTCACCCTCCATTAACCATAAAAGGTCGATAATCGCAGCAATATCATCAACATGGCCTTCCCGCCAATGGACAGCGCAATCGAAACAACCACGACAAAAGATGGCAATCGGCTCTTTGGCCGCCTCCTGCTGGCGGTTGTCGTGCTTGTTGTGCTTTCCGTTGCGATCAATATTGGTGGCCGCCTGCTTGGCCCAACGATTGCGCGCGGCGGTCATTCCGACAGCACCCATCTCTATAAAGTGCTGATCGGCAACAATGTCCTGTCTATGCCAGCCAATATGATCCGCTTTTCCAATCAACGCCGTGACGGGTTGACGACGCGGCTCGATCTCTACGCGCGCTGGCCCGGCCTGACCGGCTATACGGAGGCGGACCGCGCAATCTTCAATCTGCTCACGCCCAAGCGGCAATTGCTGTTCATGTCGATTGAAGAGCGCACCATGTCCCGCGACATGAGCGGGCGCTATCTGCCGATCTATGCTGCGCTGATCGCGCCGGACGGCGAATCTCTACCGGAAGGACTAACGGTCCACCGTTTTATGGAAGGCAGCGGTTATGCCGGTGAAGAACTGGTTCTCTCCGATACGACAAGCGGTAATCCTGCGTTCGTGGCGCGGTGCATGAGCGACACATCGGCAGAAAACTTCAACGCCTGCGAGCGCGACATCCAGTTTGGAAAAGGGCTGCAACTTCTCTATCGCTTTCCGCGCGATATGCTGGCCGAGTGGAAAACACTCGATGAAGCCATGCGTCAGTTCGCAGCGGGGCATTTGTTGGGAGGTAACTAAACAAAACGCCCTCTCCGCAAAGCGAAAAGGGCGTCAGATCGTCAGACTGTGACGGATCATCATGCGTCGGACTCGAAAAACCTTGCGATTTTTCGAAGCCGCGCCTTAGAGATCGACGTCCAGAATAGCCATCGAGAAATTATAGGACAGTTCGCCTTCGTCCTCATCCTTATAGATCAGGCCCAAAAACTCATCAT
>JAEXXS010000327.1 GCA_023451915.1 Pseudomonadota bacterium
GTATCGACATCGAAATCGCCCGCGGCGAGACGGTTGGCATCGTTGGCGAATCCGGCTCTGGGAAGACCACGCTTGGTCGGGCGCTGCTGCGTCTCGTGGACACCTCCGCCGGCGAGATTTGGTTCGATGGACAGGATATCACGCACCTGCCCGATGACAGGATGCGACCGTTGCGTCGGCGCATGCAGATGATCTTCCAGGATCCGATGGCGTCACTCAATCCGCGCCATTCGATCCGCCGCATTCTGGTAGAGCCGATGCTGCTGCACGGCCTGGCGGCCAATGCGACCGAAGCTGAGGCGAAGGTCGTCAGGATACTCGACCGCTTCACCCTGCCCAAGGTCGTACTTGGCCGGAATGCACACGAACTATCAGGCGGCCAGCGCCAACGGGTAGGGATTGCCCGCGCCGCGCTACTCGAGCCGGACTTCGTTCTTGCCGACGAGATCGTCTCCGGCCTTGATGTCTCCACCCAGGCGCAAGTTCTCAACCTGTTGAAAGACCTGTCGCACGACATGGGCCTGTCCATGGCCTTCATCAGTCATGACCTCAGCGTCATCCGGGCTATCTGCGACCGCGTCTATGTGCTTCGGTTCGGCAGGGTCGTTGAGGCGGGGACCTGCGAACAGGTCTTTACTCACCCAAAGTCTGCCTATACACGCGCGCTGCTTGACGCTATTCCGCTGCCCGAAATCGACCCGGAATGGCTGGAACGCGAGGCACTGCCCGAGACCCCATGACGTTTTCGCTTGATAGCTGGATGAGCGACCGTCCTCCGGGGAATCTCTAAAAGCCTGGCCACCGCGTCAAGCTCGGCAGCGTCTCAAAATTTCGTCAGGCGGCGTTAACGGCATCAGCAATCCTGTCGGCAATTTCCAACATAGGGCTCACATAGCTTCCAATGGCTTCCTTGATGGTAAGTGCCGAGCGTATCCAGATAATCGAGACACAGGCAATCGTCGCACCGTCAAGCATCACCGGCACTGCAATCGAAGACGTGTTCGGTCGGAACTCGCCCGCCTCTCGGGTCGCATAGCCTTTTCCACGTATGTCCTTGAAGAACCCGTCGAGAACCGTGCTTTCCAGAAATGCCAGGTCTTCTGGATGTCCGAGCCGCAGAATGTGCTCAATAATCAACCGTCGCTCCTCATCGGATATGAAGGCGAGATAGGCGCGACCGGCAGAGGTGCGAAGCACTGGCATACGATAACCCACCATGCCTTTGTCGACCGACAGCGGGCTACGTCCATGCGTGGTCTCCTGGATCACCATCGCGGCGCTCTCATAGACACTCAGATCGAGCGGCCATACTATTTTAGGCATATACTCGGAAAACAGCGGGCCCGCCGCCTGACACAACACCGAGGTCCGTGCCGAACCGTCGCCGAGGCTGGCGGCCAGTCTCGTGACCCGGACGCGATTGTTCGTTGAAGAAAAGACCACATACCCTTCCTCCTCAAGGGTTTGCAGCAAACGATAAACCGTCGGACGAGGAAGATCGAGCGCCGCCGCTATCTCTCTCGGGCGCGCTTCTCCAACCAGATTGATCTGACGAAGCACGGCAAGTCCTCGCACCAATGCACGGACAGCACCGTCCTTTCCATGGCTCGAGGCCTTCACCATGGTGGCGTTTCCATATTCTCCTCCTGTCAGGCAGCGCGCCGGAAACTGACCGCCGTATATCAGAGTTGAACACCGATCGGCGGGCTTCATTCCGCCAATCGTTCATGATCAACCGTCTCAAAGCGATACCATAGGAAATGGTCGAGAGCGAATTTTTCCTCCTCTAACCGCGGAGCGAATGTCTTGTTAGGCGATGTGGCGCACCTGATTTTCGGCAGCAATCCTCAGCCGGGTCGGGATGTGTTGCAAAACACGGTGCAGCTCCTCCTTGGAGCGAACCTTCGCCAGAAGATAACGATCGGGACGGATAAGGGCAGCTTTCGCGCCAGCAAGATGCTTTTCCCCGTCCCTCGTTTGCGATACCCGCACTATCTTCCCTTCACGTTGGATTTTGTCCACCAGTGTCGACTCCAGTCCGGCGAGAAAGGCATCATCGAGCAGGAACGAGAAATCATAGCCGACGGCATCGTCAAAACGGCTCTCATCCTGCATGGTCGGCTGTCCGAAAAGCGGGACCGGAGTATCGATGAGACCCGGGCCGATGGGAGGGTAAAGCGATTCCATCTTTGCGCCGCCTTCCGGTCGCGGAAAAGCATTGCTGAGTGCCGAACGAACGTCTTTGGTATTGATCAGCCCCCCGAGCCTGACTGCCGTTGCGATGAAGGTCCGGGCATTTTCCCTTCGTTCCGTTGTATAGGTTGCCAGAAGCTCGCGATCATGCCCGTAACGCAAACAGTGGACGAGTTTCCAGCCTAGATTGACAACGTCGCGTATACCGGCGCACATGCCCTGTCCCATGAAAGGTGGCGTTTGATGGGCTGCATCCCCGGCGATGAATAGCCGACCCCGCGACCATTCGTTCGCCACCAGAGAGTGAAACCAGTAGACCGCCGTGCGCTCGATATCGGCTTCGTCCGGTGTTAGCCATTTAGACAGCAGCGGCCAGACATTCTCCGGGCGAGCAATTTCGGTACTGTCTTCAGACGGTAAAACCGTCAACTCCCAGCGGCGCCGGTTGTTTGGGCCGCGAACATATGTGGCCGGACGGGCAGGATCGCAATGTTGCAGAGACCAGTCACCAAGCTTCGGTTTTTCGCCCTTCAGCAACAAATCGACGACCAGCCACCGCTCATGGAAGCCGAGATCCTCCATATCCGTCTCGATAAAACGGCGCACGAATGAACGCGCACCATCGCAACCGATCACATAACGGGCGCGTACCCGTCGAATACGACCACAACTCATGTCCTCGTAACGCAGATCGACACCATTTTCATCCTGCTCGATGAAAAACGCCTCGCAGCGCGTGTGCACCGTCACATTGTGGTGGGCTTTAAGCCGCTCGCGCAGAATAGCTTCGAGGTCCGGTTGATGCACACGGTAACTCGAGTGCCAGCCCAGAGCGGTGATTTCTTTGGGTCGAGGCCAGTCCAGCAGGATGCTGCCGTCAGGATCGACGAAACGCATACCGACATTCAGCCGGCATACAGCTTCGAGTTCTTGAGCAATCCCGATTTGTTGAAAGGTGCGCATGACCTCGTCGTCAAAATGCACGGCGCGGGGAAGATGATAGGCAGCACTTTCCCGATCAAGCACAAGGACCTTAATATCGGCCTGTCCCAGAATATGCGCCAGCGTTGCACCCACGGGTCCGCAGCCGACGATGACAACATCGTAATGCATGCTCTCGTTTTTCATAGTCGTCCCTTGGTAGTTTTGTGCGGGCCGATCAATGGCCGGTCCGAGCCAGTTCGCTGAATAGCCAGGGGCAGTCGGCAACCGGAGGAGCCTGTATTCCTCGCGCTGCGGCATCCATACGCATGTCGCGCAGGCGCTTCCTGCCCCCATCTTCGGTCAGGTAGAGACGCTCGTGTC
>JAEXXS010000397.1 GCA_023451915.1 Pseudomonadota bacterium
GCTTGACATCGTTGTTGGCGTGGCAATAGGTTTAGTGAAATAAGGTTTTGTTTAGTAAACGCTGTAGGAGGAGACCATGCAGAGGACAAGCAACCCGCTTGCCATGCTTGTTGTCATTAATGTGGGATTGCTCGCGCTTGGCGCGTACATCTCCGGCGGGTCTTTTCTCTCTCTGTTCAACCTGCAGTCCATGGCTGGTCAGGTGCCTGAAATCGGCCTGCTCGCCATTGGCGTGATGCTGGCCATGTGCGCCGGTAACGGCGGTATCGACCTGTCGGGCATCGCGCTTGCCAATCTGGCGGGCGTGCTCTCCGCAGTTGTCGCATCGTCCTTCGTCTCCGCTTCCGCCAACCCGCTCGCCTTTAGCGTTGCATTCATCGTGCTGGCGCTGCTCGTCGGCCTTGCAGGCGGCATCATCAACGGCATCCTGATTGCGCGTTTCAATATCACGCCCATTCTGTGCACACTCGGCACGCAGATGGCGTTCATGGGTCTGGCGGTCGTCGTTTCGGAAGGCCGCGCCGTGATGGTCGGCAGCCCCGACCTCCTGTCGCGCATCGGCAATGACATGTTCCTGGCCGTGCCGATCAGCTTTCTGATTTTCCTGGCGGTCGCCATTTTCATCGGTGCAGTTGTTCGTTTCACGCCTTTCGGCGCATGGCTGATGCTGATGGGCACCAATCCGAAGGCTGCAGTCTTCGCCGGCTTCCCGCGCGCCCGTGTTCTGATCGCAACCTATGCAACGAGCGGCCTTCTGGCTGGCATTGCAGGCGTCATTATCGCCGCACGCAACGTCAACGTGAAATATGATTACGGCAGCTCCTACCTGCTGGTCGCCATTCTCATCGTCGTGATGGCAGGCGTGAAGCCTGAAGGTGGTTACGGTCGCATCATCTGTGTGGTGCTGAGCGCCATCGCCCTGCAGCTCATGTCGAGCCTGCTCAACTTCGGTGGACTGTCAAACTTCGTCCGCGACTTTGCCTGGGGCCTGCTGCTGCTCGCATTCCTCGCTGTCGGACGCTACGACGTCGCGAGTTTCTTTACCTTGGGCAATCGCTCCAAGGCGCCCATTGGTGCTCAACCCTCAAGCACCAAACCGTAATACTGAGGGACTCTTAACGAGGAGGAAGTCATGAAAGCAAAGACAAAGAAGCTGCTCACAGGTGCGCTCATTGCTGCCACTGCACTCGCAGGCGGCGCAGGCACGCTGGTCGCGCAGGAAAAGCCGGTCATCGCAACCGTCGTCAAGATCAGCGGTATTCCGTGGTTCGACCGCATGAACACGGGCGTTGAAGCCTATCAGAAGGCCAATCCGGATGTGGTTGCAACCCAGAGCGGCCCGGCAACGGCCGACGCAGCACAGCAGCTTCAGATCGTTCAGGATCTGGTCGCCAAGGGCGTCAATGCTCTGGCTGTCGTTCCGATGGACCCGGCTGTTCTCGAAGGCACATTCAAGCGCGCCATCGAACGCGGCATTGTGGTCGTGACCCACGAAGCCGACAACCAGGTCAACACCATGGCCGACGTCGAAGCTTTCGACAATGCCGACTACGGTAAAGCCCTGAACGAACGTCTTGCGCAATGCATGGGCAAGAGCGGCAAATGGACGACCTTCGTTGGTTCGCTCGGCAGCCGCACGCATATGCAGTGGGTTGGCTCCGCTGAAGAAAACGCCAAGCAGTACCCGGATATGCAACTGGTCGATCCGAACAACGAATCCTTTGACGATGCCAACGGCACCTACGAAAAGGCCAAGGAAATCCTGCGCAAGCATCCTGACCTGAAGGGCTTCCAGAGCTCGGCTGGCAATGACGTTCTGGGCATTGGCCGCGCGATCGATGAAGCGGGCTTGAGCGGCAAGGTCTGCCTCGTCGGCACCGGTCTTCCGAACCCATCGGCTGACCTTCTGGAATCCGGCGCTATCACGGCTATCGGCTTCTGGGATCCGCAGAAAGCTGGCATGGCGATGAATGCTGTTGCCAAGCTTCTGCTGGAAAAGAAGGAAGTCAAGGACGGCATCGACCTCGGCGTTGAAGGCTACAACAAGGTTTCCGTGAAGAAGGGTGCAGGCGAAGGCCTCCTCGTCATCGGTAACGGCATGGTTATTGCCGACAAGGCTACCTACAAGGAACACCTGTTCTAAGCAGCCTCAGAAGATCCGACTGCGGGTGGCGACCGTTCCGTTCACCATCGCCACCTAGCGTCAAAGTCTCGGGTGCTTTCCGCGAATGGAAAGCATCCGGGCAACTAACCCCGGTTGATTTTGCCGCCAGCCAGCCGACAGCGGAACCGTTGCGCGCAAGCGCGATGATGCACTGTGGCAGAGGAATTAACGTGTCAACGACGATGAACAATAAGAGGGAAAATGGCCCGACACCGGAGCGTTTTCTCGAATTGCGCAACATCCACAAGCGGTTTGGCGGCGTGCACGCATTGCGTGGCATCGACCTCACGCTCAATCTCGGAGAGGCTTATCACCTTCTCGGCGAGAATGGATGCGGCAAGAGCACCGTCATCAAGATCATGTCCGGTGCGCATGGTCCCAGCGAAGGTGAAATTGTTCTCAATGGTAAGACCTATAAGGAACTCGACCCGATCCAGTCGCTGGCTGCGGGCATCGAAACCGTCTATCAGGATCTTTCGCTGATCCCCAACCTCACGGTTGCCGAAAACGTGGCGCTCAATCAGCAGCTTGTTGAAGGCAATGGCAAGTTGCTGCGCCGTTTCGACCGCACCAAGTTGCGCCAGACGGCGGAGCGCGCGCTGAGTACAGTCGGCCTGCCGACCGACCGCGCCTTTCTGAATACCATTGTTTCCGAACTGCCGCTTGCCATGCGCCAGCTGGTCGCCATTTCCCGTGCGATCGCCACGAGCGCTAAGCTGGTCATCATGGATGAGCCGACCACGTCACTGACGCGCCGCGAAGTCGACAACCTGATTGAAGTCGTCAATCGCCTGCGCGCCGACAATGTGGCGGTGCTGTTTGTGACCCACAAGCTCGACGAATGCTATCGCATCGGCGGCAATGCCGTCGTGTTCCGCGATGGCCAATGCGTGGCGCAGGGCCCGATTGAAAATTACACCAAGAAGCAGCTTTCCGAGCTGATGATCGGCCGCGAAATCGACTCTGAGCGCTATCGCACCGGCACGCCGGGCGAGGCAGAACTGCTGAAACTGGACGGTCTGTCGTCACCGGATTTCAAAAATATCAGCCTGACGCTTCGAAAGGGTGAAGTGCTTGGCATTACGGGTCTGGCCGATTCAGGCCGCAACGAGCTGGCGATGGCGATCACCGGTGTCGATCCCGCATCCGATGGCGCAATCACGCTCGAAGGCCGCAAGATCAACGTCAAGAGCCCTGCCGAAGCCATTGAACTTGGCATCGGCTACGTGCCCGAAGATCGTCTTGCCGAGGGTCTTTTCCTCGACAAGTCCATTTTCGAAAATGAAATCGCACTGATCCTGACCCGTCTCAGCAACAGCCTCGGCGTCATCAACCAGAAGAAAGGCCGCGAAATCGCAGCCTCGCTGACGGAGCAGATGCGCCTCAATACCAAGAACCTCGATCTGCCGGTCGGCGCTCTTTCGGGCGGCAATCAGCAGCGTGTTCTCATCGGACGCTGGCTCAGCATCGGTCCGAAGCTCCTCGTGCTGCACGGCCCGACCGTTGGGGTCGATGTCGGATCGAAGGATACGATCTACCGCGCCATCCAGACACTGGCCGAAGCAGGCATGGGCCTCATCATCGTCAGCGATGACCTGCCGGAACTGCTGCAAAACGCCGACCGCATTCTCGTCATGAATGCGGGAAGCGTCGTCAAGGAATTTGACGCCGCCGAGGCGACGGAAGACCAGCTCTACCAAGCCATGATGTCGTCGCAAAAGGAGCTACCGCAATGAGCGCGTCGCAATATCAGCAGGAACTGGGCCAGACCCGATCCTTCAAGCTGGGTGACTTCATTCGCAGGCGCCCTGAATCCATTACCTTTTTCCTTCTGGTCGCGATCTGCGTGATCGTATCGATCGTCAATCCTGCATTCCTGCAGGCGTCGACGCTGATCGATATCGGTCGCGCCAGCGTCGTCATGGGCCTGTTCGCGCTTGGAGTGTTCATCATTCTCGCCGCTGGCGGTATCGATGTTTCGTTCACGGCCATCGCAGCCTGCACGGTCTATTCGCTGACGCTTCTGGTGCAGGCCTATATGCCGACGCTTCCTATCGTCTTCGTCATTCTGATGGCGATTGCGGGCGGCGTCTTTCTGGGCCTCATCAACGGCGTTCTCGTGCATAGTCTGAAAGTGCCGTCGCTGATCGTCACCATCGGCACGCAATATCTGTTCCGCGGCTTCCTGCTGGCATTTGTCGGCACGGTCTGGATCATGTCGCTGCCGCCGACGATGGGCGCTTTTGGCCGCCTGCCCCTGTTCCAGTTCGAATCCGCCAATGGCGCGACCATCACCATGCCGTTCTACTTCCTGATCCTGCCTGTGGCTGCGATCCTGACCTGGTGGATCTTGAACCGCACCTTGATGGGCCGTGCCATTTTCGCCATGGGCGGCAACAGCCAGATCGCAAGCCGCCTCGGTTATAATCTGCGCACCATCCATCTGTTCCTGTTCGGATATGCCGGTGGTCTCGCTGGTCTTGCAGGCATCATCCATGTTTGCGCCAACCGTCAGTCGAGCCCGTTCGACTTTGTCGGAACCGAAATCAGCGTCATTGCCGCTGTGGTTCTGGGCGGCGCACGGATTACCGGCGGCACCGGCAGCGTTTTCG
>JAEXXS010000076.1 GCA_023451915.1 Pseudomonadota bacterium
TATTACCGTCAGGGCGGCTTCGAGCCATGGAGCCGCAGCTGGTACAATTATTGTTCGGACCGTTATCGGTCGTTCAACCCGAATACCGGCACCTATCGCGGTTATGATGGTCGCGACCATTTCTGCACGGCCAACTGAGGCGAAATCGATAGGGAAAAAGCCGCCCGATGGACGGCTTTTTTGTATGCTTTACGCCATTCCGATCAGGAACGGGTTGTTGCGGCGCTCCTCACCGAACCGCCCACCGGGGCCGTGCCCGCAGATAAAGCCGATATCGTCGCCAAGCGGCAGAAGCTTCTCCCGGATCGACCGGATCAGCGCATCATGATCACCGCCCGGCAGGTCAGTGCGTCCGACCGAACCGTTGAACAGCACATCGCCGACAATAGCAAAGCGTGCTTCCGGGCTGTAAAACACAACATGGCCGGGTGAATGACCCGGGCAATGGAAGACGTCGAACGAATGCCCGGCGACGGTAACCTTGTCGCCCTCTTCCAGCCAGCGGTCCGGCGTCACATTGCGCACGCCATCGACAATGCCGTATTTGAGACCGGTCATCACCAGATTATCGAGCAGGAACTGGTCGTCAACATGCGGCCCGATAATCTCGACGCCGAGCTTATCCTTCAAATCAGCCGCGGCCGCGGCATGGTCGATGTGGCCGTGGGTGATCCAGATGGCCTCGATCTCGATGCCCTGCGACTGGATCGCCTCTTCGATCTTCGGCAGATCGCCGCCCGGATCGATGACGACACCCTTCTTGGTCTCACCGTCGAAAAGAATGGTGCAGTTTTGCTGAAACGGGGTAACGGGGACGATAATCGCCTGTAGCTGGCCCATGGTGGATACTCCATCGCATCTGTGGATCGGCGAAGATCGCATCAACCGCCGCCTGTGTTGCTCCACACATAATGGCCCTGGCCCGATACGGAAAGGGTTTAAAATCTCGCAGCGCCACAACAACCGCGCCGATGGTTGCAGCTATCTCAGCGCGCCATAAAAAACGGACGGCGCAGAGCCGTCCGTTTATCCCTCTCAAACAGTTCGTCCTGCCGACGGCTATGAAACTGTGCCGTCTATTCGGAGCGCTTGCCGGAAATTGGCGCACGCTCCAAGTTGTTTATTTCCACTGCATCCTTGCTGGACCCGATGGCTCCACCCGGTCAAATGCATTCCTCAGGCCTTGCTGGCCATCGAGTTTTTGATCAGCCCCACGATTGCGGTCAGAACGATACCGCCCACGCCGCCGCCAGCAAGCTGGCCGATTGCGCCATTCAGCATCGAATCCACACCCCCGCCGGAGAGCATCGGAAGCAGCTGGCCGAGGATAACACCGCCAATACCGCCAGCCACGGTGTTACCCGTTGTCCCAAGGCTGATATTCTTGACAGCGCCAGCAATATTGCCACCGACAGCGCCGGCTACCAGCTGGAGAATGATAGGCAATAGAGATTCCATAATCGTCACCCCATCTCTGTTAGAGCGCATTCCGAATAAGTGGTTTCGGAATATTTTGCGCGCCTGATCAAATATTAGAGCGTCGATTTGAAAGATCAGATCAGAAGCCGCTCCAATACCGGAATAACGCGACTCCGGTACGAAAATCTTGAGCCGAAACTTCGTAATGTCAAACAGTAAGCAGTAAAGAAGCAAAAAAGCGACCCGAAAGCCGCTCTTTTTCTGTTCAAAACCCAGTCACTCGGCTGCTTCGCGCTTTGGCTGCACTTCCGCTGTATAAGCATCCATCAAAGTGCTGGTGATTTCAGCCGGCTTGAACCGGTACTGACCTATCTCGGAAACCGGCGTAACTTCGGCGGCCGTACCGCACAGGAAGCATTCGGAGAAATCTGCCATTTCTTCCGGCAGGATCGCACGCTCGACGACTTCAATGCCGCGACGCTTGGCAAGGTCGATGATCGTGCGGCGGGTGATGCCGTCGAGGAAGCAATCGGGCTTCGGCGTATGCAGCACACCGTCCTTGACGAAGAAAATATTGGCGCCGGTTGCTTCCGCAACCTGGCCGCGCCAGTCGAGCATCAGCGCATCGGCATAGCCCTTGGCTTCCGCCACATGCTTGGAGATCGTGCAGATCATGTAAAGGCCGGACGCCTTGGACTTCGACGGCGCCGTACGCGGGTCCGGGCGGCAATATTCGGCGATGTCGAGGCGAATGCCCTTCATCTTTTCTTCCGGCGAGAAATAGCTCGGCCATTCCCAGCAGGCGATCGCCACGTGAATGCGGTTGTTTTGCGCCGAAACACCAAGCGAATCCGAACCGCGCCATGCAAACGGGCGCACATAGGCACCGACATAGCCCATCTTCTTGATCAGCGCCCGGCAGGCATCGTTGATTTCTTCAACGCTGTAAGGCAGTGCAAAACCCAGAAGGCGTGCCGATTCATGCAGACGTTCGGTATGCTCGTTCAGCTTGAAGATTTCGCCGCCATAGGCGCGCTCGCCCTCAAAAACCGTGCTTGCATAATGCAGGCCATGGGTGAGGACATGAATTTTTGCATCTTTCCAGTCGACGAATGCACCGTCCAACCAGATATACCCATCCCTTTGATCAAATGGAATCGCAGCCATTTTCTTGCTCCTAAAATTTTCAATTGCGGCGCTGTCTCAGGGCAGATTCTGCTCGGGCAAACGTCTCCGCATTCCCATTTCACCGGTTAAATCGATATTACCGGCAAAACAGGCGCCTTTTTCCACGCGAATACTGGCCTTTTGGCGCGAAATGCTTAGAGATCGGGCAAAGATTTTGCGCCAAAACTCTTATGGAGCACGCATGGACAAAAAATAATCCTGCCGACCCGCGGGACTTTGCGGTCGCAGCGTTTCTTTTCACGGCCTAGATGGCAGTGATCGGAAACCCGGTCGCGTAATTATCTCTCCTCCAGCATGCGCCAGCGTAAACATTGTTCCAAAAAGCCAGCTCACGCTTATCGAAAATTATCTGGGCGGTTGAATTATGTCAATAATGCTGACATATTTATCGCAGCAGTACGGAGCCTCGATGTGAATTCGACGAACGACATGAATTATATAAGCAATCCGTTGACAGCCGAGGAGGCGGCCGATCTCAACGTCATCGAACTCTTGTTCTTTTCTTATCGCGACTTCACCGCCGACCCCGATCTTATTCTGGAAAAGATCGGCTTTGGCCGCGCGCATCACCGCGTGCTCTACTTCATCAATCGCAAGCCCGGCATGACGGTTGCCGAACTTCTGGAAGTTCTGCGCATCACCAAGCAGAGCCTGTCGCGCGTTCTCAAACAGCTGATCGATACCGGCCATGTGGTTCAGGCAACGGGCCTGCACGACCGCCGCCACCGCAAGCTTTACCCCACGAAAAGCGGACGCCAGCTGACGCTCGCCCTCGCCTTGCCGCAGTCGCGTCGCATTGCCCGCGCCCTTGAGGGATGCGCGCCCTCGGATCGCGCGATCATCGAGCGCTTTCTCTATCATATGGTCAATCCGGAACGCCGCGCGCAGATCGACAGCTTTTCCAGCACAGAACCGTCTTGATAGGAAGAACCGGCAGGCTACCAACTGTTACGACGGTTAGTACTAAGTGCTTGTGTAAAAACACATACGCAAACACGACGAATAGACGTGCCACATTCCAGTCGATAATATGCGCGTCCGACGGCCCTGCGTCGTCAGCGAACAGAAACTGAATGGGATCGAAAGACGCCATGACCGTAGAAGAACAAAAAACACTCTCGGATGACGCCCCGCATCTGCTCGTTGTCGATGACGACACGCGAATACGCAGCCTGCTTTCGCAATATCTGACCAATAGCGGCTTCCGCGTCACCATTGCCGGAAGTGCTGCCGAAGCGCGCCGCAAGCTGGAAGGCATCGATTTCGACCTTCTGATTCTCGACGTGATGATGCCCGGCGAGACCGGCGTTTCGCTGACCCGCTCGCTGCGCGAACAAAAAAACGTGCCGATCCTGATGCTGACCGCGCTGTCGGAGACCGACAACCGCATCGATGGTCTGTCGGCAGGCGCAGATGATTATCTGCCAAAGCCGTTCGATCCGCGCGAGCTTACGCTGCGGATCAATAATATTCTGCGCCGTGGCGCACCGCCTGCCCAGCCCAAGATCGAACAGATCGTGTTCGGGCCTTACACGTTCTTCATTCCACGCCGTGAATTGAAGAAGGGCACCGAAACCATCAAGCTCACAGATCGCGAGCAGGACATTATGGCCATCTTCGCGGAACGCGCGGGAGAAACCATTCCACGTCATGAATTGACCGGACAGGACGGCGATGTCGGCGAGCGCACTATCGATGTTCAGATCAACCGTCTCCGCCGCAAGATCGAGCAGGACCCGGCCAATCCGGTCTGGCTCCAGACGGTGCGCGGCATCGGCTACAAACTCAGCATCGAATAGTCGTGATGTGACGCAACCGGCCGCTGTTTGGGACGTTCTGAGACGATGACGCTCTGGAAAAACCTCACGCGCTGGCTGGCGCGCCGGATGCCGAAAGGCCTCTATGCGCGGTCGCTCATCATCATCATCGCGCCGATGGTTCTGCTGCAATCCGTGATCGCCTATGTGTTCATGGAACGGCACTGGCAGATGGTGACCGAGCGGCTTTCGACGGCGGTCGTGCGCGATATTTCGGCGATCATCGATATTCTGGAAACCTATCCGCAGGAGCCCGGTTACGACAATCTGATCCGCATCGCGCAGCAGCGTCTGGCGCTTAATATCTCCATCCTGCCGCCCGACCCCCTGCCCGCGCCGGGGCCGAAGCCGTTTTTCGCCATTCTGGATTATTTTCTGAGCGAAGAGATCACCCGCCAGATCAACCGGCCTTTCTGGGTCGATACGGTGGGCGATTCCGACCTTATCGAAATCCGCATCAAGCTCGACGACAAGGTGCTGCGCGTCTTCGCCCGCCGCAGTCAGGCCTATGCATCCAATACCGGCATCTTCCTGACCTGGATGGTGGGCACGGCGCTTGTGCTCCTCATCATCGCTATCGCCTTCCTGCGCAACCAGATCAAACCGATCCAGCAATTGGCGGAAGCCGCCGAGAGTTTCGGCAAGGGCCGCTCCATGCCGGAAGGTTTCCGACCGCATGGCGCAGAAGAAGTGCGCAGGGCGGGCATTGCCTTCATCCAGATGCGTTCCCGCATCGAGCGCCAGATCGAGCAGCGCACCGCCATGCTATCGGGCGTAAGCCACGATCTGCGGACCATTCTCACCCGCTTCAAGCTGCAATTGGCGCTGGCCGGCCACTCGATTGACGTCGAGCCGCTCAATCAGGATATCGCCGATATGCAGACCATGCTGGAAGGCTATCTCGCCTTCGCGCGCGGCGAAGGCGCGGAAGAAACGGCAAGCTATGATGTGAAGCGCCTGTGCGAGAAGCTTGAAAACGAAGCGCGCCTGCGTGAGCGCGGCTTCAAATATTCCATCGACGGCGACAGTGAAATCCACGTGCGCCCCAATGCCTTCTCCCGGCTCGTCAGCAACCTCGTGTCCAACGCCTTCCGCCACGCGCAGAATGTCGAGCTTTCGATTTCGCATGAGGATGGCTGGCTGAAGGTCGTGGTGGACGACGACGGACCGGGCATTCCCGAGGACCGGCGTGAAGATGTGTTCAAGCCCTTCGTGCGGCTCGATGAAGCGAGAACCCAGGATTCGGGCGGCACGGGCGGCCTTGGCCTTGCCATCGCGCTCGATATTGCCCGCAGCCATGGCGGCGACATTACACTCGCAGACGCCCCCACCGGTGGCCTGCGCGCCATCATTCACATTCCGGCGTGACGAGGGATATCGTCGCTCACCCTGAGCTTGTCGAACGGCTACTCATCCTGAGCCTGTCGAAGGATCGAAGGACGAGGAAAACGCACCTAATCTCCTCGTCCTTCGAGACGGTCCCTTCGCAAGCTCAGGAACCTCCTCAGGATGAGGAGCGGCGGCGCGTATTTTTTGATGTGAATTTATTGCGCTCTAATAGAGCTTGCCGCCGTTCGGCACCTTCTTGTCGATAGCCGCGAGGACGACTTCACCGGCTTCGTCCGGCAGGCCCAACGTCAGCACTTCCGACATGAACGGTCCGATCTGGCGCGGCGGAAAATTCACCACAGCCAGCACCTGACGACCGATCAGCTCTTCCGCTTGATAATGTTTGGTGATCTGGGCGGAAGACTTCTTCACGCCGATCTTCTCGCCGAAATCGATCTTCAGCTTATAGGCGGGTTTACGCGCTTCCGGAAAAGGCACGGCTTCCACAATCGTACCCGTCCGGATATCGACCTTTTCGAAATCAGCCCAGGTGATTGTCGCGTCTTCGCTCATATCCGTCCGCTTTCGTCATTCCATGCATAACCCGGCGCTTGTCCCGCCGGGCTATCTGTTAATCCTGATCAGGCGCGTCCGACCGTTTCGAACACGACGCTTTCCAGCGACTCGCGCGCGCTGACACCCGACCAGACCACGAACTGGAAGGCCTGGAAATAGGTTTCGCAAGCCTCCAACGCAGCCGACAGCAGCACTTCCACCTGACGGCTCGTCGGTTCGGCGCCACCGGCCAGCAACAGCGACTGGCGGTACATGATGGCGCCTTCCTGCTGCCAGAGGTCGAAATGCCCCATGAGAAGCTTTTCGTTGATCAGCGAAAGCAGGCGCATCACCTCGTTTACACGCGGTTCCGCCACCTTGATGTCGAAGGCGCAAGCCAGATGCAGCGCCTCGAAATCTTCCATCCAGGAAAATGAGATGTGATAGTCAGTCCAGTTGCCCGCAACCGAAATTGCGATTTCATCGTCGCCAGTCCGCTCGAATGTCCAGTCGTTTGAATGCGCAACCTGCTCGATCACATCCACCGGATGCGCCTCGCGTGCGAATTCAAGCTCAAGAAGGCTCATGTCCGTTTCCTGTTCTGCGAGACATCTCAAGCTGGATGTCTCAAATTCCCGGCGCGCAAGAATTGCTCGCCCGCACCCGCCGCTGCGCCAAGAACAAGCGCAGAAAAACAGGCACGAATTGATCGGTCGAGGAACCGGCATGCCAAACAGCATGCAAGCGCCTCAATGGCACACGCACATACGCAACTGATACTGGAAAGCAGCCTGAAGACGCGAAAACTAGAACTACAGCCCCTCGCCGCCGCTTACATGACCACACTTCGAATCATGTAGTGTTTTCAGTCTATTGATGCTGAATCTGAACGCCAGTCCCTTTTCAGAAAAGAGACATGAAAGCATGTGGAAACATGAAAGGGGCTGGCCGCGAGCATTGCCTTAAGCGACTCTAAGACAAGGGTTTTTAGCGCCCGCGGCCTGTTAATAAATGTTCAGGAATTATTTTTGGATTTTGCCGATGAGGAAGCCGATTTTGTCGATTTGGCATCGGAATCAACTTCGAATCTGGCAAGACGTGCTTCAAGTGCTTCGATTCGTGCCAGCAATGCACTGTTTTCGGCGCGGGCCTTGATGGCCATTTCACGCACTGCTTCGAAGTCTTCGCGCTGCACCACATCAAGTGTGTTGAGCACGCGCTCGCTTTGCGACCGCAGGGCTGTTTCCACTTCCCGGCGCACGCCTTGCGCAGCGCCTGCCGCATCCGTCACAAGCTTGGCGAGTTCATCAAGAACCCGGTTTTGTCCGCTGGTCATGGCAATCGTTCCTTATTTCCAGGAGAGACCTGTTGAAAACATTGGTGTCTGAATCAAAAAACGGCAGGCCGTGGCGAAAGTGGTGATTTCGAGAACCGGAGCGCAGCGTACTTTTGGGTACGTGAGCACCGGAAGCGGAGAAATTGCCATTTGCAGACCGGCATGGCGACTTTTGGATCAGACACCTGAAATTGAAATAGGGCCGTCGTAACTCCGATGCAAGCGCAGCTATAGAAAGTGATCGCGCTATAAGGCGTTTGCAGGACAGCTTGACCGTTGCCGGTTCGTCCAGCATGTTCCGTCACAAAATGGAGTGATTTCATGATAGCGACGTTGCTGCCCGCTTCGGCCCTCGCCTTTCCGAACATTGACCCGGTGATCTTTTCCATCGGACCGCTGGCCGTGCACTGGTATGGGCTCGGCTATGTCGTCGGCATCATGTTCGCGTGGTGGTATGGCAAGAAGCTTCTGCGCAGCCATCGCCTCTGGGCGCATAACCAGCCGCCCATGGCGCCCGAAGCGCTTGACGATTTCGTCATCTGGGCAGCGCTCGGCGTCGTGCTGGGCGGTCGCATCGGCTATGTGCTCTTCTATAATTTCTCCTATTATATCTCCAACCCGATCGCCATTCCCGCGGTCTGGGACGGCGGCATGTCGTTCCACGGCGGCATTCTCGGCACCACCATCGCCATGATCCTGTTTGCCCGCTCACGCGGCATCAAGGTGTGGAGCATGTTCGATGTGGTCGCCGCCGGTGTGCCCGTCGGCCTCGGCGTGGTGCGCGTGGCCAACTTCATCAATTCCGAACTCTGGGGCCGCGTCAGCGATGCGCCATGGGCGGTCTATTTCCCGAATGGCGGGCCGCTGCCGCGCCATCCAAGCCAGCTTTATGAAGCCGCCCTCGAAGGCCTCGTGCTGTTCTTCGTTCTGTTCCTGCTGGTCTGGGTGGGGCGCAAGCTGAAGAAACCCGGCTTTATCGCAGGCGCATTCGTGACCGGCTATGGCCTCAGCCGCATCGCCGTCGAGTTCTTCCGTGAGCCGGATGCACAGCTCGGCTACCTGGTCGGCGGCTGGCTGACCATGGGCATGGTGCTTTCGGTGCCGATGGTGCTGATCGGCCTGTGGGCGATGTGGCGCGCCAACCGCGCAGCTGCCAAAGATGCCTGAGATGACACTGAAAAACCGGCTGAAACGGCTGATCGCCACAACGGGGCCGATCAGCGTCGCCGATTACATGGCTGCGTGTCTCGGCGACCGGGAAGCCGGCTATTACACGACCCGCGAACCCTTCGGCCGTGAGGGTGATTTCATCACCGCGCCGGAAGTGAGCCAGATGTTCGGCGAGTTGATCGGCATCTGGTGCGTCGCCGAATGGGATGCGCTTGGTCGCCCTGCCGACATCGTGCTGTGCGAAATCGGCCCCGGACGCGGCACGCTGATGAGCGATATGCTGCGCACGATCAGCAAGCTTGCGCCGCAGATGCTCGCGGCCTTGCAGGTCGCCATGGTTGAGACCAGCGCGCGCCTTGTCGAGAAACAGAAGCGGAAGCTGGCCGATTTGGGCATGTCCGCCACCTGGTTCGAACGTTTTGCCGAAGTCCCAACCGGCCCGCTGATCCTCGTATCAAACGAGCTGTTCGACGCCATCCCGTTTCGACAGTACGTCAAGTCGAACGGGCGTTTTGTGGAACGGCTGATTGCGCTCGATGAAAATGATGAATTCCATTTCGTCAGTGGTGCGGGTGGGATCGACCCGGCGCTTCTGCCAAAAGACCATGCACAGGCCCCTGACGGTACAATCTTCGAAGCGGCCCCCGCACGAACCGCGCTGTTGCAGGAAATTGCGCAGCGTATCGCCAAGACACGCGGCGCGGCGCTCAACATCGATTACGGCCATCTTCAATCCGGCTTTGGCGACACGCTGCAAGCCATGCTCAAACACGCCTATGACGATGTTTTTGCCCATCCAGGCGAAGCCGACCTGACCAGTCATGTCGATTTCGATAGTCTGGAACAGGCTGCACGCGCCTCTGGCTGCAAAACGGGCGTCATGACGCAAGGCGAATTCCTGCTGGCCATGGGACTGCTCGACCGCGCAGGCCGTCTGGGCGCCGGGCGCGATGCCGCCTTTCAGGAAAAGATCCGGCAGGATGTGGAGCGCCTGGCAGCACCCGATCAGATGGGGACGCTGTTCAAGGTGCTTGCCTTCAGCGACCGCGACACCCGGCTCATTCCCTTTGAACAAGCTTAGCGGTTGCCGCCCTTCAAAAAGCTGCAATTGACAAGCCAACTTGCCTCCCCCACCATCCCGATCCAAATGTCCGGGCGTAATCTTTTCGGAAAACCGGTTCCCACTTTTCCGGATCATGCTCGGTTTCAAAAGGCCATTATACGATGACTGACATGCCGCAACCGCTCCGCTCGCCTCTGCTCGACAAGCCCGCCGGTCAGGCCGGGAAGCGCATTGCGCACGGCTTTTTCACGCGCAAAGGCGGCGTTTCGGGCGGCATTTATGCCGGGCTGAATGTCGGCGCGGGATCGGATGACGTGGCCGAACATGTCGCGGAAAATCGCCGCCGGGTGGCAGAATCGCTTGGCGTTGCGCCACATCATCTTTTGACCGTGCATCAGGTTCATTCGCCCGATGTGCTGCATGTGACCGCGCCTTTCGATTCGCCACGCCCCAAGGCCGACGCCATGGTGACCACTGTTCCCGGCATTGCGCTCGGCGCACTCTCTGCCGATTGCGGTCCGGTTCTGTTTGCGGATCATGAGGCCTGTGTCATCGGTTCCGCTCATGCGGGCTGGCGCGGCGCATTCGGCGGCGTGTTGGAAAACACCATCGACGCGATGATCGGCCTTGGCGCAAAGCGCGAGAACATCGTCGCGGTTCTGGGGCCAACCATCGGCCCCGACAATTATGAAGTCGGCCCCGAATTCTACGCAGAGTTCCTCGGCAAGGACCCGGCCTTTGCGCGCTATTTCCGCGCCTCGGACAAGCCGGATCACAGGCTTTTCGATCTGTGGGCCTTCATCACCGACCGCCTGACCAAGGCAGGTGTACAGGCCACCTCCCTTCGTCAATGCACCTATGCCGACGAAGACCAGTTCTATTCCTACCGACGCACGACCCACCGTAAAGAGCCCGATTACGGACGCCAGATTGCAGCCATTGCTATTCTGGAAGCCAACGATTCCATTTGAGGAGAACCGCATGGCCCTTCACTTCGAGCCGGAAGAATTCGCCGCACGCCGCGACCGTCTGATCTTGAAGATGGAGGAGGAGAAGCTTGACGCCCTGCTGCTGTTCGCACAGGAAAGCATGTATTGGCTGACGGGCTATGACACGTTCGGCTTCTGCTTCTTCCAGTGCCTTGTGGTGAAGGCCGACGGTTCGATGGTGCTGATGACGCGCTCGGCGGATCTGCGCCAGGCGCGCCAGACCTCCAATATCGAGAACATCGTCATCTGGACCGACCGCGACAATGCCAATCCGGCAGCGGATTTGCGCAATATCCTGACCGAGCTTGATCTGCTCGGCACCCGCATCGGCATCGAATACCAGACCCATGGCCTCACCGGCGCAAATGCCCGCAGGCTCGACGAACAATTGCAAAGCTTTGCCAAACTGTTCGACGCATCCGGCATGGTCGACCGTCTGCGCCTGTTGAAAAGCCCCGCTGAAATCGCCTATGCCAGGCGTGCGGCGCAGCTTAGTGACGACGCGCTCGACGCCGCGCTGAAAACCACCCGCGCGGGCGCCAGCGAAGCCGATATTCTGGCCGCCATGATGAGCGCCAATTTTGCCGGCGACGGCGACTATCCGGCCAATGAATATATCATCGGCTCTGGCGAAGACGCCCTGCTCTGCCGCTATAAATCCGGTCGCCGTACGCTTGACGCCAATGACCAGCTCACGCTCGAATGGTCGGGCGTGTTCCGCCATTATCACGCGCCGATGATGCGCACGATCCTGATCGGCCAGCCGACAGAAAACCACGTCAAGCTCTACGATGCGGCCCGCGAGGCGCTCGAAGCCGTCGAGGCGGCGATGACACCGGCTTCGACATTCGGGGATGTGTTCGATGCCCATGCCCGCACCATGGAAGCGCATGGGCTGACCCGCCACCGTCTGAATGCCTGCGGCTATTCGGTCGGCGCACGCTTCACACCGTCATGGATGGACCCGCAAATGTTCTATGCGGGCAATCCAGAAAGCATTCAGCCTGATATGACGCTCTTCGCACATATGATCATCATGGATTCTGACAGCGGCGCTGCAATGACGCTCGGACAGACCTATCTCACAACAAATGGTGCTGCTCAGCCATTATCCCGCCATTCTCTTGATATGCTTATCGCCTGACATCATTGTCAAACGGCCCACGATCGGCGATAAATCGGCCTGACGTGAGAACCGCCTGTATTTTCAGGACTATGCGTTTTCAGGAGCATGAAGCCGAACATGAACAAGGCACATATTTCGATGATGCTGTTGCTTGCCGGAGCACTCGCTGCCTGCAACAGCACCGAATCCGCACTGAACGTGCAGGGCTCTGGCCAAAACACGAGTCAGACTTCGGGTCAAACCGCCGGACAACCGGCTGGTGGTCAGGCAACAACGCCGGCAACGTCTCCCGGAACCGCAACGCCTGCGGCCCCGCCGGGGCGCACGGCGTCGCTGAAACCAGGCAAATTGCACATTGCACCCATTGTCGGCGCGCCCGTCAATGTCGTGACACCGCTGACCCATCGCATCAATGACGACGCCAAGGCCAAGGGCGTCGAGCTGGCGGGCGCCAATGATACGAGTGCTGCCTATGTCATGAAGGGGTACTTCTCGGTTCTCTCGGAGGATAACCAGACGACCGTGCTTTATGTCTGGGATGTGCTGGATGCTTCCGGCAACCGGCTGCATCGCATTCAGGGGCAGGAGAAAGTGCAAGGCGCGGCGGCAGACTCATGGAGCGTGGTGCAGCCCGCCACCATGCAGGCCATCGCCGACCGTACCATGCAGGAATATTCTACCTGGCTTGCGGCAAATCGCGCATAAACGATGAGGATTTTCAGCAAGGAACTGAAATCCCTTACTGAATCCCCGCTTTTTGACACGCGGAAAGGCCGGAAATCCGGCCTTTTTCAACAATTGTGAACAGTCGGGCCTTGCAATGACGGTGACTCTTTGCAATAGGCCCCACATTCGAGAAAACCTTGTAAGCTGCTGTACTTAACCTGACCGGCCAAAAGTACGCGGCTTTAAAGTTTTTAGAGGATGACGTTGCTGGGCCCCGCATCGTTGCGGTCCATGCGCGAAACAAGATTATGTCCGTTACCCGGACTTTTTGCGACAGAACGAAACCGCAAACCTATCGCATCGGCTCAGAGGCAAAAAGAATGAAACTTTTCGCAGGCAACTCCAACCGGGCACTTGCCGAATCCGTTGCTAAATATCTCAACATTCCGCTCGGCAAGGCTAGCGTTCGCCGCTTCGCCGATCAGGAGATTTTCGTAGAGATCCAGGAAAACGTGCGCGGCGAAGACGTATTCGTTCTGCAATCGACTTCCTATCCGGCAAACGATCACCTGATGGAACTGCTCATCATGATCGACGCCTTCCGCCGTTCGTCGGCGCGCCGCATCACCGCCGTCCTGCCCTATTTCGGCTATGCCCGTCAGGACCGCAAGCCCGGCCCGCGCACGCCGATTTCGGCAAAGCTGGTTTCCAACCTCATCACCGAAGCCGGTGCAAACCGCGTTCTGACACTCGATCTTCATGCTGGTCAGATTCAAGGCTTCTTCGATATCCCGACCGACAATCTCTATGCCGTTCCGGTTATCGCACGGGACGTGAAGGCCAATTACGCAACCGGCAATTGCATGGTCGTATCGCCGGACGTCGGCGGCGTGGTTCGCGCCCGCTCGCTGGCCAAGCGCATCGACGCGCAGCTTGCCATCGTCGACAAGCGCCGCGAACGTCCCGGTGAATCGGAAGTCATGAACGTTATCGGTGAAGTGGCTGGCAAAGACTGCCTGCTGTTCGACGATATCGTGGATTCCGGCGGCACGCTCTGCAACGCAGCCGAGGCCCTGCTGGCCAAGGGCGCGAACAGCGTCACCGCCTATATCACGCATGGCGTTCTGTCCGGCGGCGCGGTTGCCCGTATCGCTGCGTCGAAGCTGAAGGAACTGGTGATCACCGATTCCATCCAGCCGACCACCGCGATCAACGATGCACCGAATATCCGCGTGCTCTCGATCTCCGATCTGATTGGCGAAGCCATTGCGCGCACCGCGGCGGAAGAATCCGTTTCGAGCCTGTTCGACTAATCAAAACAGTAGTCGGATTGCAATTCCGAGACATGCCGCGAGCAACAGCACCAGCGGCATGTTGAGCCTCAGTACGACAAGCAACAATGCCGCCGCGCCTGCGATCAGGACGGCGGCATTGTCTATTGTGCTCCAGACCGGCACGGGCAGCGTGAACGGCCCGACGGCCTTCTCCACCACCTGCGCAAACAGCACATGCAGCGAGAACCACAGCGCGAGATTGGCGATCACGCCCACGACCGCCGCCGTGATGCCGCTCAGCATCGCCGAAAGCCAGCGCACCTGACGCAGCCGCTCCACAAAAGGCGCGCCCGCCAAAATCCATAGAAAACACGGCACGAAGGTGAACCACAGGGCAATGATGCCGCCCACAAGGCCGCCCAGAATTGGCGGCAGGCCCGACAGGTTTGCAGCCCCCACGAAGCCGACGAAGACCAGCACGAGGATCAGCGGTCCCGGCGTTGTTTCGGCGAGCCCCAGCCCGGTCAGCATTTCGCCCGGCTTCATCCAGCCGAAATGCTCGACCGCCTGCTGCGCCGTATAGGAAAGTGCTGCATAGGCGCCACCGAATGTCACCGCCGCCAGTTTTGAGAAGAACGCTGCTTCCTGCACGAAGACATGCGCGTCCCCGAAAGCCAGATAGAGAAGGACGAGCGGCGCGAGCCAGAGCCCGCCCCAAACCAGCGTTTGCTGTGTGAACTCGCGCAAAGCGCCGGGCGTCGCCTCGC
>JAEXXS010000512.1 GCA_023451915.1 Pseudomonadota bacterium
TCGGCGTCGATGGCGATCTTCAGCTTGGTGCCCACGCCATCATTGGCGGCGACCAGAACCGGATCCTTGAAACCAGCTGCTTTCAGGTCGAAGAGGCCGCCAAATCCACCGATCTCGCCATCCGCACCGGGGCGGCGCGTCGAACGGACGAGCGGCTTGATCTTTTCAACCATCAGATTGCCGGCATCGATATCGACACCTGCCTGCGCATAGGTCAGGCCATTATGGCCGTCGAGCTTGTTTTCCGAGGACATGGCCTGCTCCTGAAACTGGGTGCTATCCACTAGGGTCTAAACTCGATTAGGTTTCGGGCGCGGCGCGAGTTGGATTTTGTTTTAGAATAGGAGGAAAGACCGCGATGGAGTAATTCTCCATGAGGGCTTTTCGACGCATTCTGGGACAAAATCCACCGCGTTCCTTCGGAATATGACGAAAACCCCTCATCTTTTCGTCGCGAACTCTCGATGGAGATACACTCCAACTTCGTGTTCGCTCCTAAAGCTGAGCGATTTTCGCTCATACCGCGCTCCAAATCCTAATCGAGTTTAGACCCTTGCGCGCAATGACACGAGATGGCTTTGCCCGCAAGGTCAAGAAGGGGGAAAAGCGCAAAACACTGCCGGATTCTGCCCAGTTTTTCGCAGGAGCGGTTGTCGTTGTGCCAAAGCACGGCTCTGTCGCATGGCTTTGCATTTTGCACAGCCCGGTCTACCTTATGTAAAGAACGAGCCGTGCATCGCGATAAGATGACGGTAATGCAATTCTGATATTGTTTTGCCAACAGGTCTTTGCAGAGAACGGAACCATATGGTCAAGAAACCGACGCCGACACGCCAGACGCGCGCCACCACGGATACAAACAAGACTGGCGCGGTGGCTTCGGCTGCTGGCGGCAGTAAGGTCATTCGTCAAACGGACGCCGTCGCCTCGGACGGCAATATCCACGTCAATGTCGAGGTTGGCGGTTTTACGGGCACGACGGTTCGGCGTCAGGCGATGTTCTGGGTCGCGACAATGGCCGTATTCGTGCTGTTTCTGGTGGTTTTCAGCTCGGTTCTGCTGCCATTCGTGGCGGGTATGGCTCTCGCTTACTTCCTCGATCCGGTGGCCGACAGGCTTCAGCGCTTCGGCCTGTCCCGTCTGACGGCAACCGTCGTCATCCTGCTGGTTTTTTTGATTGCGCTCGTCGTCGGACTGATGATCATCGTGCCAATTCTGGCAACGCAGCTTGCCGAGTTCATTTCTAAAGTACCGGGATACATCACCCAGCTGCAGTCATTGCTCGCCAATGAAAACTCGCAATGGCTGAAGAAATATATCGGCATCGACAGCTCGGTCATTCAGCAAAATCTCAGCGCGCTGCTCCAGCAAGGCGCTGGTTTCATGACGACGCTGCTCCAGTCCCTGTGGAATTCGGGGAAATCGCTGATTGATATTGCAGGGCTTTTCGTGGTCACGCCGGTGGTCGCCTTCTACATGCTTCTTGACTGGGACCGCATGGTCAACCGCATCGATTCCTGGGTGCCGCGCGCGCAGCTTCATACGGTGCGCCAGATCGCGCGCGAAATGAATGCAGCGGTTGCAGGCTTCATTCGCGGGCAGGGCACGCTCTGCCTCATTCTGGGCACGTATTATGCCCTCGGCCTGACCCTCACAGGGCTCAATTTCGGCCTGCTGATCGGCTTTTTTGCCGGTCTGATCTCCTTCATTCCCTATATCGGTTCGTTCGTCGGTCTGGCGCTCGCTATTGGTGTAGCGCTGGTGCAGTTCTGGCCGGACTGGATCATGATCTGCGCCGTTGCGGCGGTGTTTTTCATCGGACAGTTCGTGGAAGGAAATATCCTTCAGCCTAAGCTTGTCGGCTCTTCGGTGGGGCTGCATCCGGTATGGCTGATGTTTGCTCTGTTCGCGTTTGGTTCACTGTTCGGCTTTACCGGAATGCTGGTCGCAGTACCCGCTGCGGCGGCGGTCGGGGTGCTTGTGCGTTTTGCCTTGAATCGCTATCTCCATTCACCGATGTACGATCCTGCCTTTCGTCGTCGCGACCCGGATGCGGGACCGCTGATCGAGGCAGGCGAGAATGCAGGCCCGAACGCAGGCAGAGACAAATGAGACTGAACCGCAATCTGGACGGGTGTGCGGGAGGCAGCGATGCATGACGCCCCACGTCAGATTCCGCTGAATCTCGAACACCAGCCCGGTTATCACCGCGAGGACCTGATCGTCACGGGCTCAAACCGTGCGGCGGTCGACCTTATCGACCGCTGGCCGAACTGGGTGTCGCCGGTGACGATTCTGGCCGGGCCTACCGGCGCGGGCAAGACGCATCTCGCCGAAATCTGGCGCGCGGGCACGGATGCGCTGCTGGTCGATCCCACATGCATTACGGATGAAATCGTTCAGGCGGCAGCGGAACGCGCCGTGCTGATCGACGATATTGGCGGCGCGTCCTTCGATGAAACGGGGCTGTTTCACCTGATCAACAGCGTTCGCCAGCATGCCGCGCAGGGTGTCGGGCCGTCACTCTTGATGACGTCGCGCCTGTGGCCTGCAAACTGGAATGTAAAGCTGCCCGACCTCGCATCGCGGCTGAAAGCGGCAACCGTGGTTGAAATCGCCGAGCCGGATGATTTGCTGCTGTCGGGCGTCATTCACAAGCTGTTCGCAGACCGTCAGGTCAGCGTTGAACCACATGTCGTGACCTATCTCGTCAGCCGGATCGAGCGTTCGCTCCTGTCCGCGATCCAGATCGTCGACAAGCTCGATCGGGCGGCACTGGAACAGAAAACCCGCATCACGCGGGCGCTGGCGTCACAGGTGCTGGCCGACACCGTTGGTAAGGCAGGCTGACGGTGAAGATTGTCGTCACGGGGGCAAGCGGGTTTATCGGCAGCGCTGTTGTGCAGCAGCTGCATGATGAAGGGCATCAGGTCACGCCTTTATCTCGTAACGATTTGGCGGATGCGGATTTTGCAGGCATAGAAACGGTTGTGCATTGCGCAGCGCTTGCCCATCGCACGGGCGCGGAACGACCGGATGCCGACGCTTTCGATGCCGTCAATCATCGGCTCAGCGTTGAACTTGCCGCCAAGGCAAAGCAGGCGGGCGTAAAACGCTTCATCTTCGTTTCGACCATCTATACCATTGCCGGAAACCCGCCGCCGCTCACGCCCGACATGCCGCTGTCGCCAAGGGCCGAAGACGACTATGGACGTGCCAAGGCAAAGGCGGAAGCGGCGCTTTTGGCCATGACCGGCATCGAGATTGTGATTGCGCGCCCGGTACTCGTTTACGGTCCCGGCGCGCGCGCCAATCTCCGGGCCGTGATGAAGCTCTGCGATAGCGCTCTGCCACTGCCTTTCGGCATGGCTAACAATCAGCGTAGCTTCGTATCCTTGCAGAATGCCGCCCGCGCACTTGTTTTCCTGTCGCAAGCTCCGGCTGAAAAAGTCGCGGGACGGGTGTTCCATCTGGCTGAGCCCAAACCGCGTTCAACACGTGAGCTGGTATCCATCGCGCGCCGTGCCATGGGGCGTCCGGCACGCCTTTTACCCGTGCCGCCCGCGCTGATGCGCTTGCTGCTGACGGGGCTTGGCAAAAAGGCGCTGTATAAGCAGCTGTTCGGCGATCTGACAGCGGATACGTCATCGCTGATCGCAGCCGGGTTTGAATATCTTCCCGGCGATCCGCAGATTGCGGCCATGGCTGTGGAAGCTAACCGGGGCTAGTTCTTGTCCCCAACCGCCTTTGGCGGGACGATGCGGGATTGCGTCTGCACTGGCGCGCTTTTTGCCACTTCCTGCTTCTTGGTGACCGAACCGGTAATCAGCGTTGCGCTATCCGGCTTGTTGCGACCGCCGACGAGCTGATCTTCGTGCACCCAGCCAATCATATTCGTTTTCGGAACGATGACGCGATGCCAGCGCCCGGTCTTGCCGTAGGAGCGCATTTCACGGCCCTTTGCGACGGTGCCGATGGCTGCCGATTTGTCCCAGGCATTCTTATGAATAGTGAGCTGCGTCCGGGCATAGACCACTGAAGGCGAATGCGCGGGCGTGTTGACACCGCGCGGCGGCATCATATGCGGGCCCGTTGGGGCTGACGCGACGACCTGATTGGTCGGACGGGGCGGCTTCTGCGCCTGAACCGTGACTTGAGGAGGCGCTTGCACCGCTGCCTGCTGAACAGGCTTCTGCACGACAGGTGCCACAGGTGCGGACGGACGCGGCACGGGACCAACGGCGGCCCCGTAGTCCTTGTCCTTGGGCGGCGTGGCCGTTTCTGGAGCCTTGGCGGTAGCCATCGGCTTGCTCTCTGTCCGAGACGGGGTGGAGGAGAATGGATTGGTCGCGGACCGCTGGAACAGGGCCGTCAATGCGTCCTGCGGGCTTTTATGCTGCGATGTGGCCCACAGGCTGAAAGCGCCGAGTCCGAGGATCGCTGCCAGCGCCAGCACAGGCGCAGACGAACCAGATCCGCCCTTGGCGGTGCGGGTCCTCTTTTTTGGTGCAGCTTTTCGGGTGGGCTTGCGTGCAGCCATAGGTCTGACCCCTTTTCGAATCGCGATTGTCAGACGCTAACAAGTCTTCCTTCGCATTTCGTTACCTGGGGGGGATTGGGCGATGGCTGGCCACCGAAATAGAAAACGCCGCTTTCGCGGCGCATTCAAATCGTTCCAAAGAAGCTGATTAGTGTCCGGACGTCTTGCCGTCACAGGAAGTTTCACCGGAAACCTTGTCCTGTTGTTTCTGGTTCGATTCCTGCTCTTCAACTGCGTCGCGCCACTGGGCCCATTCGCGTTCGTGACGACGATAAAGTTCATCGGAAACAGTCTGGATACTCATTTCGATCCTCCGTTTAACTGGCGAAGCAAATAACACGGAGCTGCCCAGAAGGTTGCATCACAAAGCGTAAGCGCTTGAAATCTAAATCGGTTTATATGTTTATAACCTTTTCAGACCTCAATTTTCCTGAACGGAAACACCGCCTTCTCCGATTTTCAATTCAATCCCGGCGGGTTTTGTCTCTTCGCGATAGACGTAAAAAGCCAGACCAGCCGCAACGACGATCAACGCGCCGATAATCAGATAAAGCCCGTTTCTATTCACGTTTAACTCCTCATTATGATCGATAAGGTTGGAACGCATGAGCGCGGCATCGGTTCCGGCAAAGAAAACCCACGCAAACTGATGTCTGCGTGGGCTGTTGTTGGACTGGGCCGTATGATCAGTGGGTTAGGGCGGGCAGAGTTTCCGCCGGAACCATATGGGTAAATGGCGGCAGATAGGCCTGTGCCATCACGAGAAGGCCAATGAGCGATGCCAGCGCAACCGAGTGGAAAAACACGTAGCGCAGTATCTTCGATTCATGCCCGTACCACTGGGTTGCCGTGGAGGCGACGACGATGGATTGCGCGTCGATCATCTTGCCCATGACACCGCCCGATGAGTTCGAAGCAGCCATCAGCACCGGCGAAAGGCCAAGCTGTTCGGCGGTGATTTTCTGCAATCCGCCGAAAAGCACGTTGGATGCTGTGTCCGACCCGGTGAGGGCAACGCCGAGCCAGCCCAGCATTGCGCCGAAGAACGGGTAGACCCAGCCGGTTTGCGCGAATGCAAGGCCGAGTGTCGCGTCTGTGCCGGAATAGCGCGTGACATAGCCCAGAGCCAGCATGGCCGCGATAGTGATGAGCGAGAAGCGCACGACATAGGCGGTCTTGCCGTATTCCTTCAAGAGCTTGAACGGGTTGAAGCCAAGAACCAGCCCCGCCACGATAGCGGAAAGCAGAATGCCCGATCCGGTTGCCGACAACAGGTTGAGCGTATAGACCGCCGCTTCCGCATGAGCTTCGGCGACGACGGGCGGCACTTTGAACACCAGATTATGCAAATAAGGCACCTGAACTTTCAGCACCCAAAGCGAATCAAGCCATGTGCGGAATTGCGGCGTTCCCCAGAGAAACACGAAGATCGACAGAATGAGCCATGGCAACCAAGCGCGGAAAACGGTTCCCGTCGCATGTTTCTGGGGTGGCGTATAGGGCGTGGCAACCTCATCCGCATCGAGGCTGGTCGAAGTCCAGATACGTTTCGGCTGCCATACCCGCAGAAATCCGGCGAGCGCTGCCATGGAACAGACGGCGGCAATCACATCGACCAGCCACGGACCATGGAAGTTTGAAACCAGATATTGCGGCACAGCAAAGGCGACACCGGCAACCAGCAAGGCTGGCCAGACATCCAGCATGCCTCTACGCCCGGCAAAAGCCCAGATCAGCCAGAAGGGCACGATCACCGAGAAGAACGGCAATTGCCGTCCGATCATGCCCGATAGTTGCAGGAGGTCGATACCGGTTACGGCAGAAAGCGCGATGACCGGTGTTCCAAGCGCGCCATAGGCGACAGGCGCGGTGTTCGCGATCAACGACAGGCCAGCTGCCGGTAGAGGCGCAAAGCCCAGTCCCATGAGCATGGCCGCAGTGACCGCGACAGGTGTGCCGAAACCAGCCGCACCTTCAAAGAAAGCACCGAAGGAAAAGGCGATGAACAGAAGCTGGAGACGACGATCCGGCGTAATCCCGGCGATTGAATCGCGCAGGATGTTGAATTGCCCTGTCTGTT
>JAEXXS010000061.1 GCA_023451915.1 Pseudomonadota bacterium
TCACCGGCTCGCTTTTGATTGAAACCATCTTCTCCCTCGACGGTCTTGGCCTGCTCGGCTACCAGTCGGTCATCAACCGCGATTATCCGGTTGTGTTCGCCAATCTCTTCATCTTCTCGCTGATCGGTCTGCTTGTCGGGCTTCTGTCCGATCTGACCTATACATGGATTGATCCACGCATCGATTTCGACCGGAGGGACGTGTGATGACCGACGCCGCCCTCACCCCCGCCGTCAAGCCAGTGAAAAGGCCTTGGCTGTCGCCGCTGAACCGCCGTCGCTGGCAGAACTTCAAGGCCAACAAGCGCGGTTACTGGTCGCTGTGGGTTTTCCTGTTCCTGCTCATTGCCGCCCTGGGCTCGGAATTCATCGCCAATGATCGTCCCATCCTCGTTTCCTATAAGGGCGAATTGCTGGCGCCGGTCTTTGTCGATTATCCCGAAGAGAAATTTGGCGGCTTCTATGCGGTGACCGATTATCGCGATCCGGTGATACAGGAAGAAATCGCCAAGAATGGCTGGGCGATCTGGCCGCCGATTCGCTATTCCTACAACACCGTGAATAACGAAATCCCGGAAGCGGCCCCTTCAAAGCCCTTCTGGCTCTATTCCGCCGAGGAGCGCTGCCAGCGCTATGCGCAGGGTGTCAACGATCCCAATTGCCGTTTCGGCAATTTCAACCTGCTCGGCACTGACGATCAGGCGCGGGACGTCTTTGCGCGCGCGCTTTACGGCTTCCGCATTTCAGTGCTGTTCGGCCTGATCCTCACCTTCTTCTCGGCCATCATCGGCGTGACGGCAGGCGCGGTGCAGGGCTATTTCGGCGGCTGGGTCGATCTGATCTTCCAGCGCATCATCGAAATCTGGTCGTCGATCCCCGTGCTTTATCTGTTGCTGATCATCGCGGCGATCCTGCCGCCCGGCTTCTGGGTGCTGCTCGGCATCATGCTTCTCTTCTCATGGGTGGCGTTCGTCGGCGTGGTGCGGGCTGAATTCCTGCGCGCTCGAAATTTTGAATATGTGAATGCGGCGCGCGCGCTCGGCGTGAAAAACGGCACTATCATGTGGCGGCATCTTCTGCCCAATGCCATGGTAGCGACGCTGACCTTCCTGCCCTTCATTCTGAACGGCTCGATCACCACCTTGACCTCGCTCGACTTCCTCGGCTTCGGCCTGCCGCCAGGCTCCGCCTCGCTTGGCGAACTTCTGGCGCAGGGCAAGAATAATCTTCAGGCGCCTTGGCTCGGCATTACCGGCTTCGTGGTCATCTCGGTCATGCTGTCGCTGCTGATTTTCATCGGCGAGGCGACACGCGACGCATTCGATCCGCGAAAGGCATTTCAATGAGTGGGTCAATGAGCGGATCCCTGTCCGAATCAGGCAACAAAACGCTGCTATCCGTCCGCGACTTGTCAGTGGCGTTCCGTCAAAATGGCGAAGAGCGCATTTCCGTCGACCGCGTGTCCTTCGACATTGCCGAAGGCGAGACCGTGGCTCTGGTCGGCGAATCCGGCTCTGGCAAATCCGTCTCCGCCCTGTCGGTGCTGAAGCTTCTCCCCTATCCGGCGGCGAGCCACCCTTCCGGGGAAATCATTTTCAACGGCAAGGACTTGATGAAGGCCTCCGAGCCGGAATTGCGGCGGGTGCGCGGCAATGACATCGCGATGATATTTCAGGAGCCGATGACTTCGCTTAACCCGCTGCACAGCGTCGAGCGACAGGTCGGCGAAATCCTGCGTGTGCATCAGGGCATGGGTGACGCTCAGGCGCGGGCGCGCACGCTGGAGCTTCTGCATGAAGTCGGCATTCGCGAGCCCGAAAAACGCCTGTCGGCCTTCCCGCATCAGCTTTCAGGCGGGCAACGCCAGCGTGTGATGATCGCCATGGCGCTGGCCAACAAGCCGAAGCTGCTGATCGCCGACGAGCCGACCACCGCGCTTGATGTGACGGTGCAGGCGCAGATTTTGAAGCTGCTTGCCGAGCTGAAGACCGCGCAGGGCATGTCCATGCTGTTTATCACCCACGATCTCGGCATTGTGCGCAAGATCGCCGATAAGGTCTGCGTGATGAGCAAGGGCAAGATCGTTGAGGCCGGCCCCACCAGCGACATCTTCGACAATCCGCAGCATCCCTATACCAAACATCTGCTCGCCGCCGAACCGAAGGGCGAGCCGCCCGCTGCCGACCCCACCGCAAAAACAGTGATGGAAGGCAAGGATATCCGCGTCTGGTTTCCGATCAAAAAGGGCTTCATGCGCAAGACCGTCGACCATGTGAAGGCGGTGGACGGGATCGATGTCAATCTGCGTGCCGGTCAGACGCTCGGTGTCGTCGGCGAATCGGGGTCCGGCAAGACCACGCTTGGCCTCGCCCTTTCGCGGATGATTTCCTCCAAGGGCGATATTCGCTTTGAAGGGCGCGATATCGCGAAATTCAGCTTCAAGGATATGCGCCCGCTGCGCCGTGAAATGCAGATCGTGTTTCAGGACCCGTTCGGCTCGCTTTCTCCGCGTATGACCATTGCGGACATTATCGCCGAAGGTCTGCTGGTCCATGAGCCGAAGCTCTCCGCGGACGACCGCGATGCGCGGGTCGTGGCGGCACTTCAGGAAGTGAACCTCGATCCGGAAACGCGCTTCCGCTATCCGCATGAGTTTTCCGGCGGCCAGCGCCAGCGCATCGCCATTGCGCGCGCCATGGTGCTGAACCCGCGCTTCGTCATGCTGGACGAGCCCACCTCAGCGCTCGACATGAGCGTGCAGGCGCAAGTGGTCGATCTTTTGCGTGGATTGCAGAAGAAGCATGATCTCGCCTATCTTTTCATAAGCCACGATCTCAAAGTGGTGCGGGCACTGGCCAATGATGTGCTGGTGATGCGCAACGGCAAGGCGGTTGAATATGGACCGGCGAAGGATGTCTTCGCCAATCCCAAGACCGACTATACCAAGGCGTTGATGGCGGCGGCCTTCCATATGGAGGCAACCGAGGGAGGAGTGAGGCAATGACCACGAATAACGACAAAGGCAATATTCTTCTGGCGATCACCGATTGGGACCCGGAAATCTGGCTGAAGACCTTCAGGGACAATGCGCCGGATCGCCCCGTGGTGACCGAGCGCGCCGAGAATGACCCTTCGGTCAAATACGCGCTCGTCTGGAAGCAGAAGCCCGGCTCGCTCGCCAATCTACCCAATCTCAAAGTGATTTTCTCTCTTGGCGCGGGCGTGGACCATGTGTTCCGCGATGACCGCATTCCTGATGTGCCGCTGGTGCGCATCATCTCCGACGATCTGACCATGCGCATGACCGAATATGTGGTCTGGCAGGTGCTGGATCATCACCGTCTTGGATCGCGCTATCGCAAGCAGCAGCAGAACCATGTCTGGCATGAAGATCGCCGCCAGCCTGCCGCTCACGAAGTGACGGTCGGTATTATGGGGCTTGGTGTGCTGGGCCGCGATGCGGCTGAAAAGCTGAAAACGCTTGGTTTCAACGTGACCGGCTGGAGCCGCCGCCCGCAGGAAATCGCTGGCGTGAAAACCTATCACGGTCGCGATGGCTTTGGCGCTTTCCTCAAGACCGCCGATATTTTTGTCTGCCTGCTGCCGCTGACGCCCGACACCAAGGGCATTCTGTCCATGTCGATGTTCGCGCAGCTGAAGAGCGACGGACCGTTCGGTGCGCCGGTGCTGATCAATGCCGGTCGCGGCGGCTTGCAGAACGAGGCCGATATTCTGGCCGCGCTCGACCGTGGGCTGCTTTCGGCGGCATCGCTCGACGTGTTCAATCAGGAACCGCTGCCGACCACCAGCGCGCTCTGGGATCATCCGCGCGTGACGATCACCCCACACGCTGCGGCAAGCTCGTCAGCGACGGCACTGGTGCCGCAGATCATCCGGCAGATCGAAGCCTTTGAGCGCAATGGCACGCTGGAGCACGTGGTCGACCGCAATACGCAATATTGATCGGGACGTTTCGGATTGATTGGCAGCGACTGGCTGCCGATCATTTTGCTTTGCGCGCCTTGTAGCGAATGGTCTCGAAACGGACATTCAGCGCGTTATAGAGCAGCAAGCGACCAACCAGCGGTTTGCCGATGCCGGTGACGAGCTTGATCACTTCCATCGCCTGCAAGCTGCCGATTACGCCCGGCAGCACGCCCAGCACGCCCGCTTCCGCGCAGGTGGGCACGGTTCCGGGCGGCGGTGCTTCCGGGAAGAGATCGCGATAGGAGGGATTTTGCGTGCCGTCCGGTCCGGTCAGATAGGGCATCAGCACCGTCACCGTGCCATCGAAGCGGCCCATTGCACCAGTGACCAGCGGTCGCCCGACTTTGGCGGCGGTATCCGCCAGCACATAGCGGGTTGTGAAATTATCGGAGCCATCGACGATCACATCGTAATGGGCAATCAGCGCTTCGGCATTATCCGCACTGAGGCGCAGGGCATGGCCTTCGACCGTCACATGCGGATTGATGCGCGCAATGGCGTTTCGCGCGCTCTCGACCTTTTCCTGACCAACGCTTTCCGTATCGTGAATGACCTGACGCTGGAGATTGGACAGCGAAACCGTATCGTCGTCGACAATGCCGAGTGTCCCGATGCCCGCAGCCGCCAGATATTGCAGCACGGGCGCACCGAGACCGCCAGCGCCGACGACCAGCACGCGGGCTGCCTTCAGCTTCTGCTGACCCGGGCCGCCGACTTCCGGCAGCACGATATGGCGCGCATAGCGTTCAAGCTCTTCGGACGAAAATGGTCTGGATGGTGCATTCATGATGATCACAACATAGGACTCCGTGACGCTGCTGTCAGCGGATAATTTAGTTCCTGGTGAGAACGCCGCCTGCGACACTGAAAAACTGCGCATCGCCGCCCAGCGTGTCGAACAGCGCCCTGTCTGTGCCGGTCATAAAGGCCTGCCCGCCGAGATCGTCGAGAATGCCGAACAAGGCAGCACGACGGCCTGAATCAAGATGCGCCGCGATTTCGTCCAGGAGAAGAATCGGCGCCATGCCAGACAATTCGCCGGTCAGGCGCGCATGGGCCAGGATAAGACCGATGAGCAACGCCTTCTGCTCGCCGGTCGAGCACAGGGCTGCAGGCATGGCTTTCGGCCTGTGCTGTACGATGAGGTCGGTGCGGTGCGGCCCATCCAGCGTTCGGCCTGCAGCGCGATCACGCATGCGACCGTCGCGCAGGGTGCGGCGAAAATCCTCTTCCAGATCGAGCGCGGCTTCGAGACCGATCCGCTGCTCCAGCGAACCTTCCAGAAAGCAATCTGCCTTCGGGAAAGGACCTTCTGCTGGCAACCGTTCGATCATGGCCGCGATCAGCCGCATGGCTTCTGCCCGTGCGGCGGCAATGGCGGTGCCAAGCTCCGCCATCTGGCTTTCAATCGCATCGAGCCAGCGGTCGTCATTATTGCCTTCGCTGAGGAGCCGATTGCGGCTGCGCATGGCCTTTTCATAATCGAGCACGCGCTTGCCGTGCCCGGTATCGATGGCAAGGACCATGCGGTCGAGAAAACGCCGCCTGTCCGACGCACCGCCGGTGAAAAGCCCATCCATGGAGGGCACGACCCAGAGGATACGTGCGTAATCGAGAAGCTCGTCGCCGGAGGCTGCAACGCCGTTGATACGAACCTTGCGCCCGCCTTCTCCGCCGCCCGCTGTTCCGGTGCCGATTTCGGCTTCACCGTAGATCATGCAATCGAGCGATGCGTGGATGGCAAAGCCGTCATGCGCCACCGTTCGCGCCACATCGTCATAGGAAGCCCGGCGAAGGCCGCGGCCTGGGGACAGAAAGGAAAGCGCTTCGATGAGATTGGTCTTGCCTGACCCGTTCTCGCCGGTCAGCACCACATGGCCGGGGCCGAGCGGCAGCGAGAGTTCCGCATAATTGCGGAAATCAGTGAGCTTAAGCCGCCGGACCGAAACCCGGTCGGGGCGGCTCACTATATCGTCTTTTATATCCACAATCGGGTTCTTTGAGAGGCCTTTTCCCGCGAGATGCCGGAGCTATCGAGATTTTGGCTATGGCG
>JAEXXS010000105.1 GCA_023451915.1 Pseudomonadota bacterium
CCTTCTCGCATATGGAAGGCGCGAATGTCGGTCCAAGCGCGGAAATCGGGCCTTTTGCGCGTCTGCGTCCAGGCGCAAAGCTTGGCGAGAAAACCAAGGTCGGCAATTTCTGCGAAGTGAAGAATGCTGATGTGCGCAAGGGCGCCAAGATCAATCACCTGACCTATATCGGCGATGCGACCGTCGGCGCTTCCAGCAATATCGGGGCGGGCACAATCACCTGCAATTACGATGGCTACAACAAATATAAGACGATCATTGGCGAAAATGCCTTTATCGGCTCCAATTCCTCGCTGGTTGCGCCGGTGGAAATCGGCGACAACGCCTATATCGCATCCGGCAGCACGATCACCGATAATGTTCCGGCTGACGCGCTGGCTTTCGGCCGCGCGCGACAGGAAACCAAGGAAGGCCGTGGCAAGATCCTGCGGGAGAAGTATGCCGCCATTAAAGCGGCTAAAACCTCATCGAAATAAATCGACTATCAGACGACTTGAGCGAGGATGGCCTGACTTGCCGTTCCGCTTTAGAGTCATTAAACCGGCAGGCGAAAGCAAGCGACCCAAATCTGGAGCAGATGCATGTGTGGAATTATCGGTATTATCGGCAAGGATGAAGTCGCGCCGCTTCTGGTCGATGCTCTGAAACGGCTTGAGTATCGCGGCTACGATTCCGCCGGTATCGCCACCTTGCAGAACGGCAAGCTCGACCGCCGCCGTGCGGAAGGCAAGCTGGTCAATCTGGAAAAGCGTCTCGCCGGTGAGCCGCTTCCCGGTGTGATTGGCATTGGTCATACGCGCTGGGCAACGCATGGCAAGCCTGTGGAGCGCAATGCGCATCCGCATATCACCGAACGTCTCGCGGTAGTTCATAACGGCATTATCGAAAATTTTGCCGAACTGCGCGCTATGCTGGAAGCCGAAGGCCGCAAGTTCCAGACCGAAACCGACACGGAAGCCGTCGCCCATCTGGTGACGCGTGAGCTGGCGAAGGGCAAATCGCCGGTTGAAGCCGTCCGCGATTGCCTGCCGCTGCTTCATGGCGCATTCGCACTCGCCTTCCTGTTTGAAGGGGATGAAGAGGTGCTCATCGGCGCTCGTCAGGGGCCGCCGCTGGCTGTCGGTTATGGCGATGGCGAAATGTTCCTCGGCTCCGACGCGATTGCGCTGTCGCCCTTCACCGACACCATCGCCTATCTGGAAGATGGCGACTGGGCAGTGCTCACCCGCAAGGGCGTCACCATTTATGACGAGAGCAACAATCAGGTCGAACGCGCGATCCAGAAGACGCAGACGACTAATATGCTCGTTTCCAAAGGCAATCATCGACACTTCATGCAGAAGGAGATGTTTGAGCAGCCGGAAGTGATCTCCCACACGCTTGCCAATTATCTCGATTTCACCACCGGTAAGGTGCGTCAGGAAGCTGTTGGCGTCGATTTCAGCAAGGTGGATCGTTTGACCATTTCGGCTTGCGGTACGGCATTCTATGCTGCATCGGTCGGCAAATACTGGTTCGAACAGATTGCCCGTCTGCCTGTAGACAGCGATATCGCATCGGAATTCCGCTATCGCGAAATGCCGCTGTCGAAGGATTCGCTGGCGATGTTTGTATCGCAGTCCGGCGAAACAGCGGACACGTTGGCTTCCCTGCGGTATTGCAAGTCGCAAGGCTTGAAGATTGCGGCTGTCGTTAATGTCACTGGCTCGACGATCGCGCGTGAATCCGATGCGGTGTTCCCGACGCTCGCAGGTCCGGAGATTGGCGTTGCCTCCACTAAAGCCTTCACCTGCCAGCTTTCCGCCATGGCGTCGCTCGTCATCGCCGCCGCCAAAGCGCGCGGCGCGATTGATGAGGCGCGCGAGCAGGAACTGGTGCGCCAGCTTTCCGAAGCGCCGCGTTTCATTAATCAGGTGCTGAAACTGGAAGATCAGATCGCTGCGGTTTGCCACGAACTGGCCAAGGTCAATCACGTTCTTTATCTCGGTCGCGGCACATCTTTCCCGCTTGCCATGGAAGGCGCGCTGAAGCTCAAGGAAATCTCGTATATTCATGCTGAAGGCTATGCTGCAGGCGAGTTGAAGCATGGACCTATCGCGTTGATCGACGAAACCATGCCGGTCATCGTCATTGCGCCGTCCGACCGTCTTTATGAAAAGACCGTTTCCAACATGCAGGAAGTAGCGGCCCGTGGCGGTCGCATCATCCTGATCACGGATAAGAAGGGCGCGGAAAGTGCCAGCGTCGACACGATGGCAACCATCGTCCTGCCGGACGTGCCGGAATTCATCACGCCGCTGGTCTATGCTCTGCCGATCCAGATGCTCGCCTACCACACCGCCGTCCTTATGGGCACTGATGTGGATCAGCCGCGCAATCTGGCAAAATCTGTGACAGTTGAATAAAATCAGCCTGTTATAGAGTTAGCTTTTTAAAGTGATTGAAGTGGCCGCGTAAGCGGCCATTTTGCTATCCAGCTCGCAAAAGCCTGATCGCTTCGTCACGCCCGAAGAGATAGAGCAGCACGCGCAGCGCCTGTCCGCGTTCGGATTCCAGATCAGGATCGCTGGTCAAAACATAGCGCGCATCCTTGCGGGCGATTTCCAGAAGGTCGCCATGAGCTTCGATGGAAGCGAGGCGGAAGCCCGGCGTGCCAGACTGACGTGTGCCGAGCAGCTCACCTTCACCGCGTAGTTTCAGATCTTCTTCGGCAATGCGGAAACCGTCTTCCGTCTCGCGCATGACCTTCAATCGCGCCTGACCGATTTCACCGAGCGGCCCCTTATAGAGCAGGATACAGGTCGATGGCTTGTCGCCGCGCCCCACGCGCCCGCGCAACTGGTGCAGTTGCGACAGGCCGAACCGTTCCGCGTGTTCGATCACGATGATGGTCGCGTCGGGCACGTCCACGCCGACTTCAATGACGGTGGTGGCAACCAGAAGCCGCGTTTCGCCCTGCTTGAAGGCGCGCATGGCTTCGTCTTTCTCGGCCCCATTCATACGGCCATGGATCAGGCCGAGCCGGTCGCCAAAAACGGATTTGAGGCTTTCGAAACGCTGTTCCGCCGAGGTTAGTTCAACGACCTCGGATTCCTCCACCAGTGGGCAGATCCAGTAAACTTTCTGCCCTTCCTGCACGGCTTTGCGGATGCGTTCCACCAGTTCGCCCATGCGCTCCATCGGCAGGATCGCGGTGGTGATGGGCTGACGACCAGCGGGCTTTTCGGTCAGCTTGGACACGTCCATATCGCCAAAAGCGGTCAGAACCAGCGTGCGCGGGATCGGCGTTGCCGTCATCACCAGCATATCGGGGGCGGAGCCTTTTGCCGTCAGCATCAGCCGCTGATGCACACCGAAACGGTGCTGCTCATCGATGATGACCAGAACGAGGTCGTGATACTCGACCTTTTCCTGAAACAGCGCATGGGTGCCGATGACGATATCGATCTCGCCGCTTTTCAAGCCTTCCAGCACGGTATTGCGGTCACGACCTTTTTCGCGGCCAGTCAACA
>JAEXXS010000116.1 GCA_023451915.1 Pseudomonadota bacterium
CCTTCTCGCATATGGAAGGCGCGAATGTCGGTCCAAGCGCGGAAATCGGGCCTTTTGCGCGTCTGCGTCCAGGCGCAAAGCTTGGCGAGAAAACCAAGGTCGGCAATTTCTGCGAAGTGAAGAATGCCGATGTGCGCAAGGGCGCCAAGATCAATCACCTGACCTATATCGGCGATGCGACCGTCGGCGCTTCCAGCAATATCGGGGCGGGCACGATCACCTGCAATTACGACGGCTACAACAAGTATAAGACGATCATTGGCGAAAATGCCTTTATCGGCTCCAATTCCTCGCTGGTTGCGCCGGTGGAAATCGGCGACAACGCCTATATCGCATCCGGCAGCACGATCACCGAGAATGTTCCGGCCGATGCGCTGGCTTTCGGACGCGCGCGGCAGGAAACCAAGGAAGGCCGTGGCAAGATCCTTCGGGAGAAGTATGCCGCCATCAAAGCGGCTAAAACCTCATCGAAATAAATCGACTATCAGACGACCTGAGCGTGGATGGCCTGACTTGCCGTTCCGCCTTAGAGGCTTTAAACCGGCTGGCAAAAAGCAAGCGACCCAAATCTGGAGCAGATGCATGTGTGGAATTATCGGTATTATCGGCAAGGATGAAGTCGCGCCGCTTCTGGTCGATGCTCTGAAACGACTTGAATATCGCGGCTACGATTCCGCCGGTATCGCCACCTTGCAGAATGGCAGGCTTGATCGCCGCCGAGCGGAAGGCAAGCTGGTCAATCTGGAAAAGCGTCTGGCCGGTGAGCCGCTTCCCGGTGTGATTGGCATCGGTCATACGCGCTGGGCAACCCATGGCAAGCCGGTGGAGCGCAATGCGCATCCGCATATAACCGAACGTCTCGCGGTGGTGCACAACGGCATTATCGAGAACTTTGCCGAACTGCGCGCTATGCTGGAAGCCGAAGGCCGCAAGTTCCAGACCGAAACCGACACAGAAGCCGTCGCCCATCTGGTGACGCGTGAGCTGGAGAAGGGCAAATCGCCGGTTGAGGCCGTGCGCGATTGCCTGCCGCTGCTTCATGGCGCATTCGCACTCGCCTTCCTGTTTGAAGGCGATGAAGAGGTGCTCATCGGCGCTCGTCAGGGGCCGCCGCTCGCTGTCGGCTACGGCGATGGCGAAATGTTCCTCGGCTCCGACGCGATTGCGCTGTCGCCCTTCACCGACACCATCGCCTATCTGGAAGATGGCGACTGGGCAGTGCTGACCCGCAAGGGCGTCACCATTTATGACGAGAGCAATAAACAGGTCGAACGCACGATCCAGAAGACGCAGACGACCAATATGCTCGTTTCCAAAGGCAATCATCGTCACTTCATGCAGAAGGAGATGTTTGAGCAGCCGGAAGTGATCTCCCACACGCTTGCCAATTATCTCGATTTCACCACCGGCAAGGTGCGCCAGGAAGCTGTTGGCGTCGATTTCAGCAAGGTGGATCGTTTGACGATCTCGGCTTGCGGTACGGCATTCTATGCTGCATCGGTCGGCAAATACTGGTTCGAACAGATTGCCCGTTTGCCCGTAGACAGCGATATCGCATCGGAATTCCGCTATCGCGAAATGCCGCTGTCGAAGGATTCGCTGGCGATGTTTGTATCGCAGTCCGGCGAAACAGCGGACACCCTGGCTTCCCTGCGGTATTGCAAGTCGCATGGCTTGAAGATTGCGGCTGTCGTTAACGTGACTGGCTCGACGATCGCGCGTGAATCCGATGCCGTGTTCCCGACGCTCGCAGGTCCGGAAATTGGCGTTGCCTCCACTAAAGCCTTCACCTGCCAGCTTTCGGCCATGGCGTCGCTTGCCATCGCTGCCGCCAAGGCGCGCGGCGCGATTGACGATGCGCGCGAGCAGGAACTGGTGCGCCAGCTTTCCGAAGCGCCGCGTTTCATTAATCAGGTGCTGAAGCTGGAAGACCAGATCGCTGCGGTTTGCCACGAACTGGCCAAGGTCAATCACGTCCTTTATCTCGGTCGCGGTACATCCTTCCCGCTTGCCATGGAAGGCGCGCTGAAGCTCAAGGAAATCTCCTATATCCACGCCGAAGGCTATGCGGCAGGCGAGTTGAAGCATGGCCCAATCGCGCTGATCGACGAAACCATGCCGGTCATCGTCATTGCGCCGTCCGACCGTCTTTATGAAAAGACCGTTTCCAACATGCAGGAAGTGGCGGCCCGTGGCGGTCGCATCATCCTGATCACTGATAAGAAGGGCGCGGAAAGCGCCAGCGTCGACACGATGGCAACCATCGTCCTGCCGGACGTGCCGGAATTCATTACGCCGCTGGTCTATGCCCTGCCGATCCAGATGCTCGCCTACCACACCGCCGTCCTGATGGGGACAGACGTGGATCAGCCGCGCAATCTGGCAAAATCGGTTACAGTTGAATAAAATCAGTCTATTATAGAGTTAGCTTTCTAAAGTGATTGAAGTGGCCGCGTGAGCGGCCATTTTTGCTATCCAGCTCGCAAGAGCCTGATCGCTTCGTCTCGCCCGAAGAGATAGAGCAGCACGCGCAGCGCCTGTCCGCGTTCGGATTCCAGGTCTGGATCGCTGGCCAGAACATAACGCGCATCCTTGCGGGCGATTTCCAGCAGGTCGCCATGGGCTTCGATGGAAGCGAGGCGGAAGCCCGGCGTGCCAGACTGACGGGTGCCGAGCAGCTCACCTTCGCCGCGCAGTTTGAGATCTTCTTCCGCGATGCGGAAACCGTCTTCCGTCTCCCGCATGACCTTCAGTCGCGCCTGACCGATTTCACCGAGCGGACCCTTATAGAGCAGGATACAGGTCGATGGCTTGTCGCCGCGCCCGACGCGTCCGCGCAACTGGTGCAATTGTGAAAGACCGAACCGCTCCGCGTGTTCGATCACGATGATGGTCGCGTCGGGCACATCCACGCCGACTTCAATGACGGTGGTGGCAACCAGAAGCCGCGTTTCGCCCTGCTTGAAGGCGCGCATGGCTTCGTCTTTTTCGGCCCCGTTCATGCGGCCATGAATCAGGCCGATCCGGTTGCCAAAAACGGATTTGAGGCTTTCGAAACGCTCTTCCGCCGAGGTCAGTTCAACGACCTCGGATTCCTCCACCAGCGGGCAGATCCAGTAAACTTTCTGCCCTTCCTGCACGGCTTTGCGGATGCGTTCCACCAGTTCGCCCATGCGCTCCATCGGCAGGATTGCGGTAGTGATGGGCTGGCGACCCGCGGGCTTTTCGGTCAGCTTTGATACGTCCATGTCGCCAAAAGCGGTCAGCACCAGCGTGCGGGGGATCGGCGTTGCCGTCATCACCAGCATATCTGGGGCGGAGCCCTTTGCCGTCAGCATCAGGCGTTGATGCACGCCGAAACGGTGCTGCTCATCGATGATGACCAGTACGAGGTCGTGATACTCGACCTTTTCCTGAAACAGCGCATGGGTGCCGATGACGATATCGATCTCGCCGCTTTTCAAGCCTTCCAGCACGGTATTGCGGTCACGACCTTTTTCGCGGCCAGTCAACA
>JAEXXS010000130.1 GCA_023451915.1 Pseudomonadota bacterium
GCGGGATTCTTGCGAATGTTCTCGCTTGCCTGATTGAGCACAGCCGTCGTGCGTTCCAGCGAAGCCGCCGGAGGCAGAATGGCGACACTGAACAGGAAGCCCTGATCTTCATCCGGCAGGAGCGAGCTTGGGACTTTCTGGAACAGGAAATAGGTGCTGCCCAGAAGGCCTGCAAAGATCAAAACACCGATTGCAGCGCGCTTCAGGAAGAAGCGAACGCCCGCCGCATAGCCCGCCGTCACCCGGTCGAAGAACTGGTTGAAGATGCGGAAAGGCAGGATCGGCTCATGATGCCCCGGCTTCAGGATCAGCGCGCAAAGCGCCGGCGTGAGCGTCAGCGCCACCGTACCCGACAGCACGACCGAGATCGCGATGGTGACGGCGAACTGCTTGTACATTTCACCGACGAGACCGCCCATGAAGGCAACCGGGATGAACACCGCGCAGAGCACGAGAACGATGGCGATAACCGGACCGGTCACTTCGCCCATGGCCTTGATGGCGGCCTTGCGCGGCGACAGTTTCTCGGTCGTCATAATACGTTCGACGTTTTCCAGCACCACGATGGCGTCGTCCACGACGATACCGATGGCGAGAACCAGGCCGAACAAGGTCAGGAGGTTGATCGAGAAGCCCAGCACATACATGCCCGCAAATGTACCGATGATCGAGATCGGCACCGCGATAACGGGAATGAGCGTTGCGCGCCAGTTTTGCAGGAAGATGAACACCACCAGCACGACGAGGATGATAGCCTCGATGAAGGTGTGGATCACTTCCTCGACCGAGACCTTGATGAACTTGGTCGTATCGAACGGGATCGAATAGTCGATGCCCGCCGGGAAGCTGGTCTTCAACTCATTCATACGGTTCTGAATGAGTTCCATCGTGTTGAGCGCGTTGGCGCCCGGCTGCAGATAGATCGCAATCGGAACGGCTGGCGTTCCATTGAGATTACTGTCGACCAGATAGCTTTCGGTGCCGAGCTCCACGCGCGCCACGTCTTTCAGACGCAACGTCGCCGCATTGGGGCTGGACCGCAGAATGATGTTCTCGAAGGCCTTCGTATCCGGCAGACGGCCCTGCGTCGTCGCCGTATAGGTGAACGGACCGGCCTGCGGATCAGGCTGATCGCCGAAACGGCCCGCCGCAAACTGCGCGTTCTGTTCCTGAATGGCGACCTGAACGTCGGACGGCGTCAGATTATATTGCGCCAGCTTGTCCGGGCGCAGCCAGATACGCATCGAATAATCGATATTGCCGAGCAACTGCACGTCGCCCACACCCGACAGACGCTTGAGATCGTCGATAACGTTCAAAAGCGCATAGTTACCGACATAGGTACGGTCATAGCGCCCCTCTTCCGCGAACATGGCGACCATGCCCAGAATGGTGGTGGAACGCTTGTCCACGGTCACGCCGAGACGCTGCACTTCCTGCGGAAGCGAAGTCGTGGCGCGCTGAACGCGGTTGTTCACGTTGATCGTGGCCTGATCCGGGTCGGTGCCCAGCGCAAAGGTCACGGTCAGCTGCATGGTGCCGCTGCCGAGGCTCGAGGACTGCATATAAAGCATGTTCTCGACGCCGTTGATCTGCTGTTCAAGCGGCGCGGCGACGGTTTGCGTCACCGTTTCGGCGCTTGCACCCGGATAGGTCGCGGTGACAACCACCTGCGGCGGCGTCAGCTCGGGATACTGCGCAATTGGCAGGATGCGGATGCAGATAAGCCCCGCAAGCACAAGCACAATGGATATGACCGCCGCGAAAACGGGGCGGTCTACGAAAAACTTGTTCATTTGTTGCCTGCCGCCTGTTCCTTGCCAGCTTCAGCCGACGATGCTTCCTTGTTGCCGGCAGCCGCCGCGTCGACCGGCTGGACCTTGGCGCCCGGATGCGCCTTGATGACGCCTTCCGTCACAACGCGGTCACCTTCCTTGAGGCCATCGGAAATCAGCCATTCGTCGGCAAGCTCGCGGGCAACCGTGACCGGGCGCACTTCCACCACATCGTCCTTGTTGACGACATAGACGAATTGCAGCTGCGGGCCCTGCATCAAAGCGGCCTTGGGGATCGTGACAGCGTTTTTCACCTGGATGCCGAGAATGACGGCGCGCACGAACTGACCGGGGATCAGACGACGATCCGGGTTCTGGACCACGGCGCGAGCGCCGAGCGTTCCGGTTTCCGTATCGAGCGACGACGAGGTGAAGTCGATCGTGCCTTCATGATCATAGGGCTTGCCGTCGCCGAACAGGATCTGGATCTTGAGACGATCTGCATCTTCACCCGTGGCGCCACGTTCGGCGCGCAGTTTCTGGATTTCGGCAGCTTCCGTATCGGTGAACGAGAAATTCACATAGACCGGATCAAGCTGCGTGATCGACGTCAGCAGGCTCGACGCCGCATCCGTGCCGATCAGGCTGCCTTCGGAAACCTGTTCCTGGCTGGTGATGCCGCTGATCGGCGCAGTCACCTTGGTATAGCTTAGATTGAGCTCGGCCGTGCGCAATTGCGCCTGGGCGGCTGCGACTGCGGCCTTGTTCAAATCGCGGGTCGCAAATGCGGTATCGCGAACGGCAGCGCTCTGCACCTTCTGCTGGACCAGCTGGTCGGCGCGTTCTGCATCGCGGATCGATTGCTGATACTGCGCCTGGGCCTGGGCAACCTGAGCCTGAGCCTTTTCAAGCTCGGCCTGATAGGGAGCAGGGTCGATTTCGAACAGCACTTCGCCAGCCTTCACCTCGGTGCCTTCGACGAAATTGCGGTGCAGGAGAATGCCGCCGACACGGGCGCGTACCTGCACATTGCGATAGGCGCTGATGCGCGCTGCATATTCATAGGTGACGGGCACGTCATGCGGTCTGATGGTCACGACTGCAACCTGCGCAGGCGGTGCGCCTGCCGGCGCCTGTGCAAAAACAGGCTGCCCTGCAAAAACAAGAAAAGCGGCCCCTGCCGCAAAAAGCCGAATAGAACGATGGATGGTCATAGTGGGTGTTGCCCTTGTTGTCGCCCCGGTGATGCCCATTAAGC
>JAEXXS010000264.1 GCA_023451915.1 Pseudomonadota bacterium
AGAATTTCGGCGCGGTTTCTGCGCTGACCGATATCGATCTTGAAGTCTATCCGGGTGAAGTGGTGGCGCTGGTTGGCGACAATGGCGCCGGAAAATCCACGCTCATCAAGACGCTCGCCGGTGTGCATCAGCCGAGTTCGGGTACGATAGAATTCAATGGCGAAAAAGTTGTGCTGTCCTCGCCGGGCGTTGCGCTCGACCTTGGCATAGCGACGGTCTTTCAGGATCTGGCGCTGTGTGAAAATCTCGATGTCGTGGCCAATATTTTCCTTGGCCGTGAGCTTAGCCCCTATCGCCTCGATGAAGTGTCGATGGAAATCAAGGCTTGGAAGCTTTTGAACGAGCTTTCGGCCCGCATTCCGAGCGTGCGCGAGCCTGTGGCCTCACTGTCCGGCGGCCAGCGACAGACCGTTGCGATTTCGCGCTCGCTGCTGCTCGATCCAAAGCTCATCATGCTGGATGAACCAACCGCCGCCCTTGGCGTTGCGCAGACGGCGGAAGTGCTGGACCTCATCGAGCGCGTGCGTGATCGCGGTTTGGGCGTGTTGATGATCAGCCACAATATGGAAGATGTGCGCGCTGTCGCAGACCGCATCGTGGTGCTGCGCCTCGGTCGCAATAACGGTGTTTTCTATCCGGATTCATCGAACGAGGAACTGGTCGCCGCCATCACCGGCGCAACCAGCAATTCCGTTTCCCGCCGTGCCGAACGACGTCAGGCACAGCACGATGACGCCCATGACCGGGGAGAAGCATAATGAACCAGACAACCGGAAATACCCCGCTCGACCGGCAGGATGCCCGCGTGCGCCATGATGAAGGTGTTTCGGGCGCATTGCGCGGCTTCTTCGACCGCGTCCGCTCTGGCGATCTCGGCTCGCTGCCGGTTATTGTCGGCCTCGTCATCATCTGGACCGTGTTCCAGACGCTGAACCCGGTTTTCCTGTCGAGCAATAACCTTGTGAACCTGTTGTTCGACTGCTCGACCATCGGCGTCATTTCGCTTGGCATCGTCTGCATTTTGATGCTCGGCGAAATCGATCTGTCGGTCGGTTCCGTCAGCGGTCTTGCCTCGGCCATCGTCGGTGTGCTGTGGGTCAATAATGGCTGGCCAGTGGCGCTGGCGATTGTCGCTGCACTTTGCGCGGGCGCGCTGATCGGGCTGCTTTATGCATTCCTTTATAACCGCTTCAGCATGCCAAGCTTTGTGTCGACGCTGGCGGGTCTGCTCGCGGCACTTGGCTTGCAGCTCTATCTCCTCGGCAATACCGGCTCGATCAACCTGCCTTACGGCTCCTGGCTTGTCAGCTTCGGCCAGCTTCTGGTGATGCCGCGCCCGCTCTCCTATGCGCTGGCGCTGATTGCAGGCCTTGCGATCTTCTTCACGGGTTTCCGCTCGGCGCAACGTCGTCGCGAGGCGGGGCTTTCAGCGCCCTCCGTCGCCGGGATCGCGTTCAAGGCTATCGTCATCACGCTCATCGTCGGCGGTGCGGTGTTCTATCTCAACCAGTCGCGTGGCGTGCCGTGGATGTTCGGTCTGTTCGTGGCGCTTGTGGTTGCCATGAACTATGCGCTGACCCGCACCCGCTGGGGCCGCGCCATGCAGGCCGTCGGCGGCAATCGCGAGGCTGCGCGCCGTGCCGGTATCAACGTCACCTTCATCTATATTTCCGCCTTCGTCACCTGTTCGGTTCTCGCCGCAGCGGGCGGTATTCTGGCCGCCTCGCGACTGGCTTCATCCAGCCAGCAAGCGGGCACGGGCGACGTTAACCTCAACGCCATTGCGGCGGCGGTTATTGGCGGCACCAGCCTGTTCGGCGGTCGCGGCAGCGCCTGGTCGGCCCTGCTCGGCATCATCGTCATCCAGTCGATTGCCAGCGGTCTGACCTTACTCGATCTGTCGTCGTCGCTTCGCTATATGATCACCGGCGCCGTTTTGGCAATTGCCGTGATTGTCGATTCTCTTGCCCGCCGCTCGCGCCAGTCGCACGGTCGCGCCTAACAAATAGAAGGATTCTCCAAATGGCTCAGGATCTCAAAGGACAAGTCGCAGCGGTTACCGGCGCTGCTTCCGGCATCGGCTTTGAATGTGCAAAGCACATGGTCGAAGCAGGCATGACGGTGTTTCTCGTTGATCGCGACGAGAAGGCGCTGGCCGAAAAATGCGCCGAGCTTGGCGATAAGGCAAAGCCGCTGGTCATCGATCTGCTCAACCCGGAATCGGTTGCCACCATGGTGCCGCAGATTCTCGAACAGGCCGGTCAGCTCGATGTGTTCCATGCCAATGCGGGCGCTTATATCGGCGGTCCGCTCTGGGAAGGTAATCCGGATGCGTGGGACCGCATGTTGAACCTCAATATCAATGCGGCGTTCCGCACCGTTCATGCCGTGCTGCCGCATATGATGGAGCGCAAAACGGGCGATATCATCATGACCAGTTCGGTGGCCGGGGTTGTGCCGGTGATCTGGGAGCCGATCTATACGGCCTCCAAACATGCCGTGCAGGCTTTCGTGCACACGGTTCGCCGTCAGGTTGCGCCGCATGGCCTCCGCGTTGGCGGTGTTCTGCCCGGCCCGGTGGTGACCGCGCTTATCAGCGACTGGCCGAAGGCCAAGCTTGATGAAGCGCTGGCCAATGGCAGCCTGATGGAGCCGAAGGAAGTGGCGGAATCGGTGATGTTCATGCTGACGCGTCCGCGCAACATTACCATCCGCGATCTCGTCATCGTGCCGCAGAGCCTCGATCTGTAATCGCTTCAAGAGCGTTTCGGTTAAAACGGAATGGGGAAACGCTCTATCTTGTTGTTTTTACGCATTATCCTACGCAAAACCGCTTCGCACTTTTGCTGGAAATGCTCAAGAACGGGTCGGAGACCATGGTTCATTATTATTTGGGCGTCGATGTCGGCACGGGGAGCGCCCGGGCGGGTGTGTTCGACACCAGAGGTTCGATGCTGGCTTCGGCCAAGCGCGACATTACGATGTGGCGCGAGGCTGGCAGCATTGTTGAACAGTCGAGCGCCAATATCTGGCAGGCTGTCTGCGAAAGTGTGCGCGAGGCGGTGAAGATCGCCGGGATCGATCCGGCCAGCGTTGCCGGCATCGGCTATGACGCCACCTGCTCGCT
>JAEXXS010000294.1 GCA_023451915.1 Pseudomonadota bacterium
ATGCTTTCCGACTTGTCGATCAGCGATGCGGAAAGCGCTATGCCTGCCTCGCGCTCGACCGTGAGCAGGATATCCTGCCAGGTGAGACCGGCGAAACGTTCGGCCAGTTCGTCGGCGGAAATCTGAAAACCGGCATCGGTCAAAAGCACGGATTCGACTTCCGCAGCGATGATTTCGGAATCCACCAAAACGCCATCGCAATCGAAAATGATGAGGGACGGAGCCGCCATGTGGGTAGCCTTCTTATCGGGAGGAGGACGCATTTAATCTCGCGAGCACTCTCGCGGGAACGCATCGGGACTATTGAAGGATCAGCTACAACTTTATCGCCCGAGCGTCAAACTTCACCGGAGACTTCGCGCCGTCTGCGGTCCAGTTCTTCGCTATAACGCCGGAGCGTATGCGCTTCACTGAGCAGACCCATGACCCTGCGTTCCTGCGCATTGTTGACCACGGCCAGCGCTTCGCTTTCGGAACGGTCAAACCGCACGACAGCTTCCTTGGCGTTCATTTGCGGCAACAGGAATTCATCCTGATACTTCAAAAGCTCGCTGATGCTGTGGTTTTCCGAATTGTCGAAACTGTCGGCATAGACTTCCGGCACGGGGATCATGCCGACATAGCGGCCTTGCGCATCCACCGCAATCACCCGCTGGGTGGAGCCGAGCGGGAAATCGTGGCGGAAGGTTTCTATATCCGTGTCGATCAGCACGGTGCGCACATCGTGGCGCATCATGCGGCTGACGGTGAGATTGCGGATCCAGCCAATATCATGCGCCGAGCGGATCGCTTCGCCACGCAGGTGGAAGCGCCAGGTGGCGAAGGAGTAACCAAAGGTCTTGCGGACCATCAGCGAGGAGGACACGACGGCGCCCAGCACCAGCATGGAAATCGGAAAGTCGCCGGTCAGTTCCAGCGCCAGAAAGGTCATGGTCATGGGGCCGCCGACGATGGCGACGGCAAGCGATGACATGCCGATCACCGCATAGACCTCCGGCGCGAGCGTCAGGCTGGTCGGCAGCACCACGCCCGCGACCGCTGCGAAAAGCTTGCCCGTCAATGCGCCCAGAAACAGCGATGCGAAGAACAGGCCGCCGCGAAAGCCGGAGCCGATGGAAATTGCCGACGCCAGAGACTTTGCCAGGATCAGCAACAACAGCGCCGAGATGGTGATATTTGCATTGAGATCAAGATGCAGCGCGCCATGCCCGGAGGCCAGAACCTGCGGCGAGAAGAAGGCGATCAGCCCGACAATAGCGCCGCCGATGGCCGGTGTCAGGACATTGGGCAGAAAACTGCGCCGGGTGATCTGCTCAACAAAGGTCACGCCGCGCATGATGAGAATAGCGATCCCTGCCGACAAAAAGCCGAGCAGCAAGGCGGGCACGTAATCGCGCGGGGTGATGGCGTCGATGTGGCCGATATCGATCAGAAAAGGCGTGCTGCCAATGGCCTGCGTCACCAATGTGCCGACAATTGCCGCAACGACAACTGGGGCCAGCGTGGCGATGGAGTAAACGCCGATGATAAGCTCGAAGGCATAAAAAGCGCCGGTGAGGGGCGCATTGAAGGCGCTGGCTATGGCGGCGGCTGCACCGCAGCCGACCAGCGTCCGCAAATCGGCCCGGCGCAGCTTGAGCGCACGCCCGATGCGCGATGCAAAACCGCTGGCGAGCTGCGTATAGGCGGCTTCCAGACCGACCGAAGCGCCAAAGCCGTTGGAAATCAGGTTTTGCCCGACAAGAATAAAGCTGTCGGTCAGCGACAGGCGACCGCCGTGGAGCGCATTGGCTTCGATGGGATCGACGATAGGGCGCTTGCGCCAGCGCGCCAGTACCCAGATGACAACCCCCATGAGAATGCCGCCAGCCAGCGGCGCGATGAAGGCGCTGGGATAAAGCTGCGCCGCAGAACTGAGCTTTTCGCCGGGTTCAAGCCCAAACAGCGCCTGGTGCATCCATTGCGATATGCTGCCAATGGCGGCAACGGCCAGGCCGGAGACGATGCCGATCACCACGCCCGCGATGACGAGGCCGATTTCGCTGCCGCGCACGACGGCGCGCATGCGGAAGGGAACGAAGAAAACCCTCAAATAACGGTTATGGCGCAGTTCTGCGAAATTCATATGCAAAAACCTGACAGGCGCGGTTCGGTCGGCTCGGTTGCTTCGAAGGCTGATTGTTCGCAAATCATAGGCGCAAATCAATAACCGAGCCTTATCGCATCGGCCCAAAAATCGGAATCGATTTTTGGAAAGTGCGATGCGTGGATAAAAATAGTTAGAGCGCACAGCGCTCTAACGGACACGACGCATTACCTGTCGGCCTTTGCATTTCGATGACGGCGTTAAGATGGCGGCCGCGAAAATGTTGCAGATTGTTTGAAACCAAAAAGCCCGGAAAGCCGGGACTTTACTGCCTTTTTAAGAAAAGGTTTACGATTTCAATCACTTGGCGTTAACGCCATATTTACCCTACCCGGTAACCATAAGGGCAAGTTTTCGCGTCCACAGGTAATCGAGTATCCCATGTCCCTAGTACGTCTTGCCCATGAGTTGCCCATCGAGGCCCCGCGTACCGCCTGGCTCGACTCCATCATCAAGGGTGATTGCGTTTCCGCGCTGGAACGCCTGCCGGATCATTCCGTCGATGTCATCTTTGCCGATCCGCCCTACAATCTCCAGCTCGGCGGCGATTTGCATCGCCCGGATCAATCGATGGTCAGCGCCGTTGACGATCATTGGGATCAGTTCGAGAGCTTTCAGGCTTATGACGCCTTTACCCGCGCCTGGCTTCTGGCCTGCCGCCGCGTTTTGAAGCCGAATGGCACGATCTGGGTCATCGGATCCTACCACAATATTTTCCGCGTCGGCACGCAGTTGCAGGATCTGGGCTTCTGGCTCCTCAATGACGTGATCTGGCGCAAGACCAACCCGATGCCGAACTTCCGTGGCCGTCGTTTCCAGAATGCGCATGAAACGCTGATCTGGGCATCGCGTGACCAGAAGGGCAAAGGCTACACCTTCAATTATGAAGCGATGAAAGCTGCCAATGACGATGTGCAGATGCGCTCGGACTGGCTGTTTCCGATCTGCACGGGTGCTGAACGCCTGAAGGACGAAAACGGCGACAAGGTTCATCCGACGCAAAAGCCGGAAGCGCTTCTGGCCCGTATCATGATGGCTTCGAGCAAGCCGGGCGATGTCATTCTCGACCCGTTCTTCGGCTCCGGCACGACCGGCGCGGTGGCGAAACGCCTCGGACGCCATTTTGTCGGCATCGAACGCGAACAGGCCTATATCGACGCAGCAACCGCCCGCATCGATGCGGTCGAGCCGCTCGGCAAAGCGGAACTGACCGTCATGACCGGCAAGCGCGCCGAACCGCGTGTGGCTTTCACCAGCGTGCTGGAAGCAGGGCTCCTGCGTCCGGGGACGGTTCTTTGCGATGCGCGTCGTCGCTTTGCGGCGATCGTTCGCGCTGACGGTACTCTGGCCGCCAATGGCGAAGCCGGTTCGATCCATCGTATCGGCGCGAAGGTGCAAGGGTTCGATGCCTGCAACGGCTGGACCTTCTGGCACTTTGAACAGGATGGCGCGCTGAAACCGATCGACGATCTGCGCAAAGTCATCCGCGACGAGATGGCGGCAGCAGGCGCATAACAGGTATCAACATCGGACGGCCTCCAGCACAGTCTGATCATGGAGCGCTCGAAGCGAAAGCTTCGGGCGCTTTCGCTTTT
>JAEXXS010000304.1 GCA_023451915.1 Pseudomonadota bacterium
CCAGTTCCTGCTGCATGTTCTTGTCCTTGTTGTCAGCGCTCATGCCTGCCCCGCAATATCAACGGTTGCCTTGCGGACCGCGCGATGCACGAACACCGGCAGCGCATTCTTTTCTTTCTGCTCGACGATCGGTTCGCGCGTGCGAACGGCGCTGTCGGTTATCGTGCGCGCCTCGCGCATGTCGCGGGTCAGCGCCTTGCGCAGGCGGTTCAGTTCCTCGATGGCTTCTTCCATCTCGCGGCGCACGCGCTGGGTTTCGCCGAGGCGGGCTTCGAGCTTCACATTCTCGTCGACCAGATCCGAACGCTCGCTCTGGATCGCCTTCACCGCGCGTTCCAGACCGTTGGAGGCAGCCGCGACGCGCAGCGCCAGCACCTTGCCGAGCTTGATTGTTTCGTTGGCCTTGCGCCCGACAACGATCAGCGCGCCCAGCGAAGCAAGAGCCATCAGCGTCGAAAGAATATTAGCCAGCAACAAGCTCATCGATGAAATCCTCTTCCTGATTGACCGGGTCGCCGACCTTGACCGTGAAATGAATGCCCGATTTGCCGAGCGAGCATTTGAAAAGCTGCTGGTTGCCAGCGCGCAGGCGCACCTGCTCCATGGCGTCGGCAGGCAGTTTCAGCACCTGTCCGATCTCCAGTCTGGACAGCGCGTCCAGCGTCATCGAACCTTGCTGGATGAAACCTTCAAGCTCGATACGGGCGCGGCTGACTTCCTGACGCAGTTTCTTGGCCCATGTCGGGTCGGCCTGATTCATGGGGCGGCGCAGAAAAGCCGCGACCGCATCCTGCATCGGCTTGTGGGTGCTGCGCGGCAGCAGAAGATGCACCTGTCCGGTCTTGCCCGCCGCCGTCACATCGATACGGCAGGCGAAAAGCCGCGACCGCTCGAAATCGGTGCGGTCGAATTCGGCAATGTCGACGCATTCACCGGCGGCGAACATCGACTGCGCATTGCCCGCCCAGCCCGACAGGGAACCAGCGTTGAAAACCTGATCCAGCGCACCGGCCAGATGACCGGCGAGAAGGGCGGAAATCTTGTGTTCGACCATGCCGAACGGGCGCTCAACATCGACATTGCCCAGATTGCCTTGCGCGCCATACATGGCTTCGATGATCGAAAAGACCAGCGGCGCATCGACGGTCAGATAAAGCGTCGAGCCCCATCGTTCGACTTTAAGCGGCGCAATGATGGCGGCGCTGTCGAGAATGGCCGCGAAGCGCGCGTCGTCGGCGCCTTCCACCGCACCGGCTTCCACTTCAAAAGCGGCCGCGCAGCCATGCTTCAGCCGCTCGCAGAAATGCGTGGATGCATCCTTGAACACATGGGCAAGCGACTTCAGATCGTCGCCGGACAATCCGGCTGCGCGCAGCAGATTGTCGGCCAGCACGTCATTCTTGCGGTTTTGGTCCGACATCGTTGATTCAACTGTCGATTCGAGCGTCGTCATCTTATGCGGCCTGCTGTGTCGGCGCGGTCGCCATGGTTTCCTGCTCGACCACATCGATGGTCGGGCGGTCGTAAGCGGAGATGGTCTTGCGTCCGTATTCCACGGCGATTTGCGGCAGCGAGCCGTTCATATAGGCAAGCAGCGTCTGCTTCACGACGACATAGAGACGGTTCTTCTTCTCGCGGGTCGATTTGATCTTGGTCGCGATGGGACCGACAACACCATAGGAAAAGAAGATACCGGCGAAGGTGCCGACAAGGGCCGCACCGATCAGATGGCCGAGCACTTCCGGCGACTGGTCGAGCGCGCCCATGGCCTTGATGACGCCGAGAACGGCGGCCACAATGCCGAGCGCGGGCAGGGCTTCCGAGATCGTGACCATGGCCTGATAGGGCTTCAGCTTGTCGCGGGCGATGGTGTGGATTTCTTCATCCATCAACGCTTCGATTTCGTGCGAGCGCACATTGCCCACGATGATGAGGCGGCAGTAGTCGCAGATGAAATGGGTGAGGTCTTCGTTCTTCAGGACGCTCGGATAGGCCTGGAAGATCGGCGATTCCTTGGGATTGTCGATATGCACTTCCACTTCATTGCGCGACTTGGCGCGCAATTCGCGCATCAGGCTATAAAGCAGCCCCAGAACATCCAGATAGTCACGCTGCTTGGGCACCGCGTTGGTGAACGCTTCCATGCAGGCGCGGCCGGTATCTTTCACGAGCGAAAACGGGTTGGCGACGAAGAATGTGCCAAGCGCCGCGCCCAGAATGATGACGAATTCCCATGGCTGGATGAGCACGCTCACATGTCCGCCCATGGCGATAAAGCCGCCCAGCATACAGCCCAGTGTGATGGCGAGACCGATGATAATGCCCAAAGCCCGAGACTCCCGCAGAATAGTTCTTTGAGCCGAACATAGGCAGCGCGGCTTGCGCGAAGCTTGCCATAGAGTGTCCGGCTGCATCAGCTTCGGACAAGCTTGGCTGCGCATAAAGGATGCAACTATCAGCAGGGGGTCATGCCTATGGTCGATACGATGACGAGCTATCGCCTGATCGCGTCGGATATGACGCGGTCTTTGCAGCGCGTTTCGAAAGAACCGTTGGTTTCGCGGGAAACAGCCTATT
>JAEXXS010000342.1 GCA_023451915.1 Pseudomonadota bacterium
CTTGCATCCAAGCTCTCTATATGGAAAGCGAAGTGTTACTAAATTTTCGTGGTAACACGATATCGGTTGCAAAGGATTTGGCGCGGACACAAATGACAAAGACGGTTTTTGTTCTAAACGGTCCCAATCTCAATCTTCTGGGAAAGCGTGAACCGGGAATTTATGGCGTTGCGACGCTCGCCGACATTGAAGCGGCCTGCAAGCGCGAAGCCGGTTCTCTCGATCTCGAAGTTGATTTTCGCCAGTCCAACTATGAAGGCGATCTGGTCACCTGGATTCAGGAAGCGGGCGAAAAAGACGCCTATGTCCTGATTAATCCGGCAGCCTATAGCCACACTTCAATTGCCATCCACGATGCGATCCGCTCAGCAAAGGTCACGGTTGTGGAAGTGCATCTTTCGAATATCCATACGCGTGAGGCCTTCCGGCATCACTCTTATGTATCCGCAGTCGCCAAAGGCGTCATTTGCGGCTTTGGCGCGGAAGGGTATCTGCTCGGCCTACGCGCGCTCGCGGCAATTGCCAAAGAACAAGAACACAACGGGCAAAGCGTAAAAGGGGCCTGATATGTCCAGCAAAAACACTGTCATCGACAAAGAAACCATCCGCGATCTGGCGGATATCCTCAACGATACCGACCTTACCGATATCGAAATCGAACATGGCGATCTGCGTATCCGCGTGTCGCGCAATGTGACGGTTCAGGCCGCAGCGACCGTCTATCCGGCCGCAGCACCGGTCGCTGCAGCAGCACCTGCCGCCGCCCCGGCAGCAGCGGAGACGACCAAGGCTGAGTTGGCAAAGAACGCCGTTCCGTCGCCGATGGTTGGCACCGCCTATCTCGCTCCGGCACCCGGCGCACGCAACTTCATCGAAGTCGGCACGCAGGTGAAGGAAGGTCAGACCCTCCTCATCATCGAAGCCATGAAGACCATGAACCAGATCCCCGCCCCGCGCGCTGGTACGGTCAAGGCTATTCTGATCGAGGACGCCCAGCCGGTGGAATATAACGAACCTCTCGTCGTGATCGAATAAGCGTCGTTCAACCCTTGTTTGACGCGTCTTCACTTCACGAAACGGGAACTGGCAGCAAGCGCATGTTTCAAAAGATCCTCATAGCCAATCGTGGCGAAATCGCTCTTCGCGTGCTCAGAGCCTGTAAGGAACTGGGCATCAAGACGGTCGCCGTTCACTCCACGGCAGATGCCGACGCGATGCATGTCCGTCTGGCGGATGAAAGTGTTTGTATCGGCCCGCCGCCATCGCGCGACAGCTATCTGAACATTCATCAGATCGTTGCTGCATGCGAGATCACCGGCGCCGACGCGATCCATCCGGGCTACGGCTTCCTTTCCGAAAACGCCAAGTTCGCGGAAATTCTCGAAGCACACAACATCACCTTCATCGGCCCCACCGCTTCCCATATCCGCATCATGGGCGACAAGATCGAAGCCAAGCGCACGGCCAAGCGCCTCGGCATTCCGGTCGTTCCTGGCTCGGACGGCGGCATTACCGACGATGTTGAAGCTGCACGCGTGGCAAAGGAAATCGGTTTCCCGGTCATCATCAAGGCTTCGGCTGGTGGTGGCGGTCGCGGCATGAAAGTGGCGCGTACCGAGGAAGACCTGTCGATTGCGCTCGCTACTGCGCGCTCCGAAGCTGCTGCCGCTTTCGGTGATGATGCCGTCTATATCGAAAAATATCTCGAAAAGCCGCGTCACATCGAAGTCCAGGTCATGGGCGACGGTGCAGGCAACGCCATCCATCTGGGCGAACGCGACTGCTCCCTGCAGCGCCGTCACCAGAAGGTCTGGGAAGAAGCCAATTCCCCGGCTCTCAACGCGGAAGCCCGCGACAAGATCGGTATGATCTGCGCAAACGCCATTGCCGAGCTTGGCTATCGCGGTGCAGGCACGATCGAGTTCCTTTATGAAAACGGCGAGTTCTATTTCATCGAAATGAACACCCGTCTGCAGGTGGAACATCCGGTCACGGAAGCCATCACCGGCATCGATCTCGTGCATGAGCAGATTCGCGTTGCTGCGGGTCTCGGCCTTTCGGTAAAGCAGAAGGACGTGCGTTTCTCTGGCCACGCCATTGAATGCCGCATCAATGCGGAAGACCCGCGCACCTTCACGCCGTCGCCGGGTCTCATCACCCACTATCACACGCCCGGCGGCCTCGGCATCCGCGTGGATTCCGGCGTTTATTCCGGCTATCGCATCCCGCCTTATTACGACAGCTTGATCGGCAAGCTCATCGTGCACGGACGCAACCGCGTCGAGTGCATGATGCGTCTGCGTCGTGCGCTGGACGAATTCGTGGTGGATGGCGTCAAGACGACCCTGCCCCTGTTCCAGGAACTGATCGGAAATCAGGACATCGCCAACGGTGCCTATGATATCCACTGGCTAGAAAAATATCTGGCCAGCCAGTCCGAGAGCGAAGGCGCTTAAATAAGTGACTGCAGGAGCAAAACCGGACGAGTATGCAATCGAACCGGAATTGCTCCTGCGCGCTTACGCCACCGGGGTTTTCCCGATGGCCGAAGAGGCGGATGATCCAGAGGTCTTCTGGGTACGCCCTGAAAAACGCGGTGTCATACCGCTGGATGGATTTCATATCCCCCGCAGCCTGCAAAAGACCATTCGGCAGGGCATTTTCGATATCAGGCTGGATAGCGATTTCGAGGGCGTCATCGATGGATGCGCCAGCGGCGCAGGCGAACGCGCCCGCACATGGATCAACGGCCCGATCCGCGAAGCCTATGGCAAATTATTTGCAATCGGACATTGCCATACCGTCGAGGCATGGCACGAGGGCAAGCTGGTCGGCGGCCTTTACGGCGTGACGCTCGGCAAGGCGTTCTTTGGCGAGAGCATGTTCACCCGCAAGCGCGACGCTTCAAAAGTCTGCCTTGCTTATCTGGTGCAACATCTGGTCAAGCAGGGCTTCCTGCTGCTCGATACCCAGTTCACCACGCCGCATCTCGAGCGTTTCGGCGCAATCGAAGTTCCCCGTAAGAAATACGAGAAAATTCTCGAGCAAGCCCTCGAAGGTATTGCCCGTTTCTGATCTGTCGGAAAAAGGGTTTAATCAGTTCTGCTTTGCAGCCGGTGCCGGAATGCTGGACTTCTGCTTGCAGTCTTTCAGCCACACGTCATAGATCGGATGCTCGACGGCGTTGAGACCCGGGCTGTCAGCAAACATCCAGCCGGTGAAGATACGGCGAATCTTGCGATCCAGCGTGATCTCCTCAACCTCGACAAAACTGTCGGTACGCGGCGCTTCGTTTTCGGTGCGGGAGTAGCAAACCTTTGGCGTCACCTGAAGCGCGCCGAACTGAACCGTCTCGTTGATGTAGACATCAAAAGTCGTGATGCGGCCTGTGATCTTGTCCAAACCCGAGAATTCCGCGACCGGATTGGAAATGCGCTCTGCCTGAGCAGCGTGCAAGCTGCCGACAGCGGCAAAAAGCGAAATCAGGGCCACATGTGCAGCCTTCTTGATTTTGTCTTTTCCGTAGCCAGCCGTGCCGGGGGAATGCTTCGTCAAAACGGAAACCCGCATCAAAGATTGATCAAATGAACTGGAATCGTTCCTAGGCTCGAAATGTGACGATTCGTTGCCCTGCTGCAAGTTGCAATGGCCCGAACAGACCGTCGTCGCCCATCTATCCCGGCCTTTTAAGACAAAAAAGCCTAAAGGGGACAGCAAATAGGAAAATCCGGCATGAAAATCACGCCGGATCTTAAACCTGCTCAGTCTCAGTTGCCCGGTGTCCAGGCGTCGTATTCGCCCGTCACACGCGGACGCTCAGCCTGTTCCGTACCAGGACGGGCAATCGAGCCCTTCGGACGATAAGCCAGCGGCGAGCCGGTCAGGTTCTGCAAATGCGGCTTCTGCCAATCGCGCGGCTTGTAGTCTTCCTTGCTCGGCGGCGTATCGACGCGATGATGCATCCAGCCGTGCCAGCCCGCAGGAATTGCACTCGCTTCCGCATAGCCATTGTAAATGACCCAGCGGCGCGTGCGACCTTCGGAGTCCTTGCCACCCTGATAGTAGATGTTGCCGAACTCATCTTCACCGACGCGCTCGCCCTTGCGCCACGTATGAAGGCGGGTGCCGAGCGTCTGGCCATTCCACCAGGTGAAGACTTGCGTAAGAAATTTCATCATGGCCTTTTCCAGATCCATCATCTCGCAGACAGCCGAAACTGCCGCTTTATTCTTGCTTATGGCCCTATCGCCCGATCAAGGCAAGGGTCAAGTTGCCGCTGTCACAAGAGTATGAAGAGCGTCAAACGCTCCAGCCTTCGAGCGACTTTTCCATGATCAGAACGGGTTCCTTGCAATTGGGATCGCCCCAGTCCTCGTTGCGCCCAACCGTGACATAGCCCTTGCGTTCGTAGAACTTCACGGCCTTCGCGTTCTTCTCGATGACCTCGAGTTTGATTGTGCGCACATCCGGGAAAGCCATTTCGATTTCCGCAAGCAGCATTGTGCCCACGCCTTGAACCTGCACGTCAGGGCGCACATAGAGCTGGTGCAGAGATGCCTTGCCTTCTTCGGACTGGCTGGCGAAAGCCATGCCGTCGATACCCCCCTCGCCGTTATCGGCGACGACGAATTCCGAATAGGGCTTGCGCAGATTGGCTTTCAGCGCCGCAACGCTATGCCACTGGCCGGTGACAGCGTTGACCATCTCCCGGCCCAGAATGTCGTCGAAAGTCGCATGCCAGGTTGATACCAGCAGCTCATGCACTGCCTTCAGATCAGCCTCGGTGGCGCTTCGAACCCACATTACTCTTCAATCCCGAGCTTGGCCTTGACCAGATCGTTCACAGCCTGCGGGTTGGCCTTGCCGCCCGTCGCCCTCATGACCTGACCGACAAACCAGCCGGCCAGCGTCGGCTTGGCCTTGGCCTG
>JAEXXS010000350.1 GCA_023451915.1 Pseudomonadota bacterium
ATAGCGCCTGCGCCAGTGCCTATCGTGAGATCTTTTTCCGTGGTGGTGCAGCCCGAAATTGCCATCAGCGCCACCAGTCCAAGTGCTACTTTCCGCATTTCTGTGTCCTCCGTGAGTGCAGCGATACAACAAGAACGATTCGTCTTGAAATCGGTTGCTCTAAAATAAAGGAGAATTTGCAGGGAAAACAGTGGCTAGCGGCGATAACGCAGAATGACCGCAATCGCCAGGACAGCCAGACCGATGGCGATGAAACCCTGAATAATGAAAACCGCATTCATCATGATGTTATCCTTCGGCGCTGGCCGCGTTTTAACCAAGCCGCCGCGCATAGTGTGCCATTGGCAGCGCTTTCAGCAAAGAGCGAAGCGCTGCCAATTGTTCAGATGGCTGCAAAGCCCTTTTCAAGGTCTGCGATGATATCAGCAACATCTTCCAGACCAATCTGTAGCCGGATGACCGGACCCGGATAATTGCCTTTGGCGATCAGGCGGTCGGCAACGCGCACCTGCAACGCGAGGCTTTCGTAGCCGCCCCATGAATAGCCAAGACCGAAAATTTCCAGCGCGTTGAGGAAGGCATGGGCTTCTGTCTGACCGCCTTCTTTCAAGACAAAGGAAAAGATGCCTGACGAGCCGGTGAAGTCGCGCTTCCAGATTTCATGGCCGGGATGGCTTTCCAATGCGGGGTGCAGAACCTGTGCGACCGCAGGGTGGCTTTCCAGCCAATGGGCAACTTCAAGCGCGCTCTTGCGATGATGTTCAAGACGCACGCCCATCGTGCGCATCCCGCGCAGGATCTGATAGGTGTCGTCGGGGCTTGCGCAAAGTCCAAGTGTGCCGTGGGTTTCCAGAAGCTGCGGCCAGCACTTTTCATTGGCTGAAACGGTGCCGAACAGAATGTCGGAATGACCGGATGGATATTTGGTAGAGGCGTGAATGGTGATGTCCACGCCGAAGTCGAGCGCCTTGAAGTAAACCGCGGTCGCCCAGGTGTTGTCCATCATCACAATGGCGTCGCCCTTGTGCGCGACTTCTACGATGGCCGGAATATCCTGCATCTCGAAAGTGTTGGAGCCAGGAGATTCCGTAAAGACCACTTTGGTATTGGGCCGCATGAGGGCTGCAATGCCCGCACCGATTTCCGGGTCGTAATATTCGACATCAACGCCCATGCGCTTCAATATTGTATCGGCAAAATGGCGGGTCGGATTGTAGATCGAATCGACCAGCAAGGCGTGATCGCCGGGAGACAGGAATGCCAGAAGCGGTACGGTCACTGCCGCCAGACCGGAAGGAACGCAGACCGTTCCGGCAGAGCCTTCCAGCGCATTGATCGCATCGCAAAGCGCATCGCTGGTGGGCGTTCCGCGCGTGCCATAGGTATATTTCTGGTCGCCGGTGACCATGGTCTGGGCATCGGGGAAAAGCACGGTTGAAGCGCGGACGACGGGCGGGTTTACGAAGCCGTGATAGTCGCGCGGCTGATAGCCATCATGCGCCAATCGCGTGTTTATCCCCAGTTTCGCCGTTTTATCTTGCTGCTTAGCCACGAAAATGCCTCCAGACCATGTTGCATGCATTCCGCCGGTTCTCATTTTGAGAGTTCTGCATGGTCGTACCGTCTACCGGATGCGGCCAGATGCGGTGGGCAGAAAGATCAATGATTCCGTCGATTGCGGAATATTTTGAAGTTCATTCGATAAGCCGCGTCAGGGCTGGATGCAACCCCGCCTTCAGTGCTTGAAGCGCAACATGCGATGCGAAAAGGGAATATGGAATGTCATCACCGGATTTGAAAAACACGCTTCTCAATCCGGTTTATGCAGCCCTCGAACTTGTTCGCGCATTTTTGCGACCTGCCTATAAGGGCGCTCCCTATTCCTGGACGATGCAGATGACGGCAATCGTTGTGCTGCTCCCTTTCATCATCCTGATTCTCCATCTGTGGGACGCCGATATCGTTCGCGCGGCGGATGGAAGCACCAATATCGTCATGGAAATTCTGCGAAGCGTGACCGACGCCATCCGCACGGTCGTCTGGCTGGCGGTGGCGCTGGTCGTCTGGCTTGTCACGGCTTTCATCTTGTCGCCCGGTTATCGGGGGCAGATACGCCCCATTCTCATGCGCTGGCATGGTTGGGCTACGCTGGTACTGGCATCCATCGTCGCGGGTAGTATTCCAACGGAAATCGGCAAGCTCGCCGTCGGTCGCGCACGGCCTTTTTTGCTGGATCAATACGGCGCTGCCCATTTTTCTCCGTTCAATGGCGCGTATCTCTTTGAAAGCTTCCCGTCCGGCCATTCGATGATGGCGGGGATCATGATGGTGTCGCTGAGCATATTCTTGCCGCGCTGGCGCTTTCCGATCATTCTGGTCGGCCTGTTGTTCTGCATCAGCAGGCTTGCAGCCGGGGCCCATTTCCCGACCGACGTTGTGGCAGGTTGTACGATTGGATGTGTCGCAACCTGGTGGGTCGCTCGTTACCTGGCGACGCGAAATATTATTTTTTCATTGGATGATAAGCGGACGCTTCCCACAGTGTGATTCTGGCCGCTCTTTCTTCGCTAGCGAACCCTCGTCGTAGAGACTATCGCGCTTAAATATTTGTTATTTCGATATTTTCCCGGATGCGGCTTCCTTCGAGGCCAAACCGCGGATTTTGTTCAGCGCACTACCCAGAAATTGGGAAACCGTGTAAAAAATTAAGCCCTCCTTCAAAGCTTTTCCACCAAAGGCAGATTTTGCCGCCGTTATTAACTTGACCAATTCCCAAATATCGCCTTCGATAAGGCGGTGAAGGCGACATGCGCCGCTGTGCTCGAACATAATCAAGAGGCCGGATAAACCGGTCAGGGGCGAGGCGGTCTGCTATTGCAGCGTGGGATGAGGAGGAGCGCACAGCTTTTTCCAGAAAAACCTATGCAACAACAATGAGAGAGACGCACGGGCGATTTGTCCTCGTTTCCAGGGAACAAAAAGGTTGCAGGCCAGATGAAAAATACAATTGTAATGGGGTTATTGGGTGCCGCAGCGCTGTTCGGCGCGGCTTCGGGGGCATCCGCCGACACACTTTCCGACGTTAAGGCTAAGGGCTTCGTGCAATGTGGCGTGAACACCGGTCTTCTCGGTTTTGCTTCCACGAATGATAAGGGCGACTGGTCCGGCTTCGACGTGGACTATTGTCGCGCGGTTGCATCCGCAATCTTCGGCGATCCGACCAAGGTAAAGTTTACGCCGCTGAATGCGAAGGAGCGCTTCACGGCGCTGCAATCGGGTGAAGTGGATGTTCTGATCCGCAACACAACCTGGACGATTAGCCGCGATACCTCGCTCGGCCTTGATTTTCCGGGCGTGAACTATTTCGACGGTCAGGGCTTCATGATCAATTCGAAGAAGCTTTCCGGCATCAATTCGGCGCTTCAGCTTTCGGG
>JAEXXS010000152.1 GCA_023451915.1 Pseudomonadota bacterium
AGAACGAGCAATAAAGCGTATTCTTGGAATCGCCGCCGCTGTTGCTGACTTTGCTCATTGCAGTTTCCTTTCAATAAACCGAAACGAACCTTGGGCTGTTCATTCCGATCGTTTCTTCCGGTTCGGACCCAGTAAGGAAGGAAAAACACGCCTTCTACCGGTCACATTGACAGTTGATACGCACTGTCCCTGTCGTCTCTAGGTTTCCGTTCACCGTAGACTCCCCGACCGAAGGAGTCATTTGGTGACTTTTGCAGAAGCTGAACCGTCGAACAAACAAAAAATAAGTTCCCGGCAAAGATTCGGCCTCATCTGACCAATTTTAGCATCTTGATGCCCAACAGATGCTTAACGCGGCGCGTTAACCTTCACGTTGGTCCAAGAATTGAGCCCCTTTTGTGGCAAAAGGGGCCAATAATTGTAAGGGAGCCAGATTCAGGCTCACTTCGATTCGTCAGCGCTCACGTCACGTGCTTCAACGACCTTGTCGATCAGACCAAATTCAAGCGCTTCCTGAGCGGTCATGAAATGATCGCGATCGAGCGTGCGTTCGATGGTTTCGTAATCACGGCCCGTGTGCTTCACGTAGATTTCATTGAGACGGCGCTTCATCTTGATGATGTCCTGCGCGTGGCGTTCGATATCGGACGCCTGCCCCTGGAAACCGCCCGAAGGCTGGTGAACCATGATGCGGGCATTCGGCAGCGCATAACGCTGGCCGGTTGCGCCTGCTGTCAGAAGCAGCGAGCCCATCGACGCGGCCTGCCCCATGCAAAGCGTGGAAACCGGCGGACGGATGAACTGCATCGTGTCGTAGATCGCCATGCCGGACGTCACCACGCCACCGGGCGAGTTGATGTACATGTTGATCTCTTTTTTCGGGTTCTCGGCTTCAAGGAAGAGAAGCTGCGCGCAGACCAGCATCGACATGCCGTCTTCAACCGGTCCGTTGACGAAGATGATGCGTTCTTTCAGAAGGCGCGAGAAAATATCATAGGCCCGCTCGCCGCGGTTAGTCTGCTCGACCACCATCGGCACAAGGTTCATGACGGTTTCAATCGGATCTCTCATTGTGGGCCTCTGCATATATTGGATGCGTATTGAGTGGATTTGAATCGTCGGAGTTCCATACATAGGGCGTTGCGCCCCTGTTCCGCAAGTGGTGCTCGGTTCCTCACGGAATGAAGCTAAAGCGCGCTTCACTTCATCGTGTTTAGAAGCGCGTTTCAGCTTTCTTTTTCACGCATGTCTTTTTTCCCAAAACCGGTTCCCACTTTGGGAGACATGCTTAATCCCAGTCGTTTTCCGGCTTCGCCGGCTTGATGCCGCGCTTTTCGTCCAGCGTCTTGCGGGCAACTTCGGTAAGGCGCGCCTGCACGCGGACCGATCCGTCCTCCAGATCTTCGCGCTGCACATCACTGCCGTGCTGGTAGATCCAGTTCAGTATGTGCAGCTCGAAAGGCGAAAGAACGATATCGATCGCGCCAAGCACGCCCGCTATCCGCGTTTCGATCAGGTTTAGCAAGCGATCAACGCCCTCGCCTGTGATGGCTGACAGGGGGATCGGCCGACCCTCGTCTCCACCGGCCGCGGCCAGACGCAGCGCCGCTTCGCGCCCGCTCTCGTCAAGATTGTCGATCTTGTTCCAGATTTCGACGACGCGCTTGCGGTCCTGCGGCTCGATGCCGAGACCAGCCAGGATATTTTCGACGTCCTCGGCCTGCGCGGCATTGTCCGGATCGGAAATATCGCGCACATGCAAAATAAGATCGGCTTCCACCACTTCTTCCAGCGTCGCGCGGAAGGCAGCTACGAGATGGTGCGGCAGGTTGGAAATGAAGCCCACCGTATCGGAGAGGATGACCGTCTCGCCATGGGGCAGACGTATACGGCGCAAAGTCGGATCGAGTGTGGCGAAGAGCATATCCTCGGCCAGCACTTCCGCACCGGTCATGCGGTTGAACAGCGTAGACTTTCCGGCATTGGTATAGCCGACGAGCGCTACAATCGGATGCGGAACCTTGCGCCGCTTCTGGCGGTGCAGCGTGCGCGTACGCACAACCGTTTCAAGCTCACGCTTGATTTTCAGAATCTTGTCCTGCAACAGCCGACGGTCGGCCTCGATCTGGGTTTCACCGGGACCACCCAGGAAGCCGCCGCCGCCGCGCTGGCGCTCCAAGTGGGTCCAGCTGCGAACCAGGCGGCCCTTCTGATAATTCATATGCGCCAGTTCAACCTGTAACGCACCTTCCTTGGTCCGCGCGCGTTCACCGAAAATCTCAAGAATGAGGCCCGTGCGGTCGATGACCTTGACGTTCCATTCCTTTTCGAGATTGCGCTGCTGCACCGGCGTGAGGGCATGATCGACAATGACCAGCCCGATGTCGTTTTGCTCAACCGTGTCGGCAATGGCTTCGACCTTGCCCATTCCAAGCAAGGTTGCGGGCCGCGGACTGGCGACAATCGCGACTTCGGCGTGGATGATTTCAAGATCGATGGCGCGAGCCAGACCGACAGCTTCCTCAAGACGCGCTTCGTTCGAGCGCTGAAACTGCGTGCGCCCGCCTTCTTCGCCCGAACCGTTGGCATTATAGCGCTCCGGCAGAATGGGAACGATAACGGCAGCTCTGGTCGGTTCTTGTTCGGAAAGGCCGTAGCCCTTGTTGGCATCGTCTTTATGCGCGTCGAAGGAGGACGCGTTTTTATCCTTGAATTTGGACAAATAAATTTTCTCCGGGGAGTGCAGAGACATTGCGCTCCATCATCAAGCACAAATAGGTCGCCGCTATGCGTGTTTCAAATGGAAGACGCCCCGG
>JAEXXS010000382.1 GCA_023451915.1 Pseudomonadota bacterium
GTACGAAATTATTCATGAAGTGTCACACGACACTTCATTATTAAGTCTGGATTTCCCCTCAACTTGACTGCTATTGCTTAACACCGGCAAATTCAGCAGCCCAGCTGGAGAATATGTTCCAGTATTATCTGAAAATCAATATGCCAATTCTACCAAAGTTCGATATATATATATATGCCTTTCGAAGCCAAAAGTATCGCCACAAAAAGCTGGTTGCTTGAGTCAATTAAATATAAAACCTACGCTAGCGGCCAAGGGTCAACAATACGGCAAATGTCGTTTTTCGTGACTACGCACGCCGAAATGAACTCGACGACGGCGGGACGGGTTGTCGAATCTGGGGAAGGATAAATTCGCTGACTCGAAATACGCACAATAGCTTTGTTCGCTCTCGCTCTTCAGCAAGAGCCCACTTAATTAGGTATAGTCGCATTTTAGGTACAAGATCTGAACAATTATGATGATCTTTATCAAGCGCCCCTGAATTTAACGAAAAGGCGACCTACCAAACGATAATTGTTGCCAAATCTTCGTCGTAGATTGCCAGTCAGGAACAGTAATGCCGCAGCCTATCCCGCAGTAGATCGACAGCGACGTTATAACAGTTGGGTGTCGATTTTCATTTCACGATGAACCGGTATTGGTTTCGCTCTAATCCGCATGAAAAGGAAAAATGAAAGCTATTTCCGAATCTTGAGCTCTGCTTTATAGATCACGACGAAATGAAAAAGTGGGTTATCCCGTGCTGCAAATCAACAGTCCACCCTTCCGAAGGCTGGGCCGTGCCGCTTCAGCCTACTAAGCCAATGCGCCACTGATAGGGCGGCGGCGTGCCATTGACGGCGAAGTCGCCGACGATTCGATCTTTGTATATTCGCGGGTTGTGTGATGACAATGTGCGGGCGTTCCGCCAATGACGATCCAGACCGACGGATTTGCGCGTGGACGACGCTCCCAAAGCGTCGAAGGCGATTGTTGATGCTTCAAGTATCAAATCCGTGACCACAGTGAGGGCCTGCGACGTCTCCAGTTCGGCAATCGCGTTGGCGTGCTCTTCCCGAGCGTCGTCCCCGTTGAGATGGGCCTGGTATGCGCGCTCGATCGACCGGGCGACCTGCAAGACGATTGCAGACGCCGTGTAGGCGTTGCTGCGGATGCGGCCCACCACCTGCAGGACTTGCGGGTCCTGGCTGGAGCGGGGGCCGGCCGCATTGGAATAGTTGCGCACGCGTGCAGCGACCGCTGCGGCAACCTCCGTCGACAGTGCTCGCCCAATGCCAGCAAGCGTCGCGAGATGAACGATCTGGTAGAAGGCGGCGCCGTAACGGAACTGATCGTCATCTGCGACGATGTCCTTCGGATCGACCTCGGCAGCCACGAACCTAGTTGTTCCGCTTGCGGTCAGGGACTGTCCAAACCCGTCCCAGTCGTCGATGACTTCGACCCCCGGAGCATCGCGGCGGACTTGTACCACACTGCCGACGCCATCAAGGCCGGTGACGCCGACATTGATCCAGTCGGCAAAGAGAGAGCCGGTGGTATAGAATTTCTGGCCATCGATGACGTGTTTTTCATCAGCCCGCGAGACCTTCGTGGAAAAGCTGCTCTGTTGCGCGTTGCCGATCTCCGTCCAGGCGTTTCCGGCAATCTCGCCGCGAGCCAATCGCTCCGTCCAGCGGCTGCGATCAGGGCCCTGTGCCTTGTTGACGATATCCTCGACAAAGCCGAAATGACCCCGCAGTGCCTGAGTAATGTTGGAGTCCGCAGCCGACAGCTCTATCAGCAGGTTGACCAGTTCGGGCACGGTCGCCCCAAACCCGCCCTCGGCCTCCGGCACGCGCAACGCACCGAAACGGGCAGCCTTCAACTGCGCGATCTCGGCATCTGGCAGCTTGCGGTGCAATTCCCGGTCCAGCGCGCCGACGGCGATGTCGGCAAAGAGCGGACGAAATTGTTCGGCAAGGGTTTCGTAACGTTCGGAAGGGCCTTCGCCCCAGCCAAGGTCAATCTGCGTCATGTTTATATAACTCCTTTTAAATGAAGAGCACGGATCACGCCGCATCTCCTAGATAGAGGCGATGGAGATCGTCACGCTGTGTCAGTTCTGCAGCCGTTCCGCTAAGCACCACGCGACCACTTTCGAGAATGTAGGCGCGCGATGCATGTTTCAGGGAAAGTGCCGCATTCTGCTCGGCAAGCAGAAAAGCCGTGCCGCGCTCCCGGTTGAGGCGTCCGATGATCTGGAAGATTTCCTGGACAATGCGCGGCGCGAGCCCCATTGAAGGTTCGTCAAGGAGGACAAGGCGTGGACGGGTAAGAAGCGCCCGACCGATCGCCAGCATCTGCTGCTCGCCGCCGGAGCTGAGGCCAGCCTGCGTGCGTCGCTTCTCCTTGAGCCGCGGAAACCATTCATAGATATCGTCCAGTTGGTCCTGTAGAGCACGACGAGTTGGTCGATGCAGAAAAGCGCCAGCAAGCAGGTTTTCCTCGACGGTCAAATGCGGAAACACATGCCGCCCCTCTAGAACATGTACGATCCCCCGTTTTGCCAGCCTGTTTGCCGGCAGGCCGAGAATATCTTCTCCATCTAAACGAATGTGACCGCGGCGAACGGTAGCACGATCGGCGGATGCAAGACCGGATATCGCCTTGAGCACCGTACTTTTGCCGGCCCCGTTTGCGCCAAGAAGCGCAACGATTTCCCCGGTCCCAACCGAGAGCGAGACATCCGAAACGGCGAGGATCGCGCCGCCATAGACAACCTCGATGCCGGAGATATCAAGATGTGGATCGTCCATCCTGTCGGTCTGCATCTGCAAGTTTGTCGTCATAACTCCATCTCCGTTGGAAGCCCGGGCGAGAAGTCGTCGCCCCGGTGGACTCGCTATCAGTTGATGCCTATGTCGCGGGGTGTGATGCCATGCTCCTTGGCATAAGCGTCCGACTTGGCGTCAATCAGCGGTCGAAGCGCCTTGCGATCGGCCTGCACCCAGTCGCTGACGAGGCTCCAGCGGCTGCCATTCCATTGCTGGACGCGCACCGCGCCACCGCCCTCATGATCGGCAGGCGTTAATTGCAGGTTCTGTACGAGGCCGAGGAAGCCGGCCTTTTCCAGCGCCGCATCGTCCAGCTTAAGGTGTTCAAGCGCCCACTGTCCTTCCTCGCCGGTGATCGGCCGGTTGCCGAATTTCGCCTGCGCTTGCCGCACGACCTCGACGGAGATCAGTGCATTCACGAGACCGGAATTATAATAAACGCTGCCGAAAGCCTTCGGATCGCGAAGGTCCGACTTGCCGGCGTCAACGATATGCTGTTTCAGCCGCTTGTGAATCTCGAACTCGGCACCGGCAGGATAGGGCGTCAGCGCCAGATAACCCTTGGCGGCGTCGCCAGCCGGAATGACATCTTCTTCTGACGAAGCCCAGACGTCACCGACAATCCGATCTGCGGGGAAACCGAAGCGTTGCGCGCTCTTGATGGCAACCGGCGTCGACACACCCCAGGTGCGCAGAAAAACCCAGTCCGGTTTCTGCTCGCGAACCTGCCGCCATTGGGCAGACTGCTCGCTGCCGGGATCTGGAACGGGAATCTGGATGTTTTCAAAGCCGTATTTCTCCGCAAACAGCGCCAGCGGATCAAGCGTTTCGCGGCCATAGGCACTGTCATGATAGACGGTGGCGATCTTCTTGCCCTTCAGCTTATCGAGGCCGCCTTCCCGCTCGGCGATATAGTTCACCAGTGCCGACGCCTCGCTATAGAATGTCACCATTACGGGAAAGATGTAGGGAAAGACGCGGCCGTCGGTTGCCTCCGTGCGACCATAGGCCATCGTGACGAGCGGAAGCTTATCCGCAACGGCACGGTCCGACAGCGCATAGGCCGCCGGTGCACCACTGGGGAAATAGGCAGCAACGGGTGCGCCGTTCAGGCCGCGCTTGAAGCGCTCATAGCATTCGATGCCTTTCTCCGCAGTCCATTCCGTTTCGCATTCCTGCCAGACGATCGGAACGCCGTTGATACCGCCCTCGACCTCGTTGATATAACGATAATAGTCGATCATGCCCGCCCATATGGATGTGCCCGATGCAGCGTAAGGACCGACGCGATAGCTTGCAATCGGGAAGAACTGCTTGTTGCTGTCCGGGCCGGGCGTCGTATCGACTGCATGGGCGGTTCCGGCCAGAAAAGCCAGTGAAACGGCGGTGATGAGGGCACGCGAAATCTTTTTTAACATGGTGATTCTCCGGTTCATCAATCAATTCGTTTCGGTTTGCGGCGTGCGCGGCGTAATGCCATGCTCCCTGGCGTAAGCAGCCGCACCTTCCTTGATCAACGGATTGAGCAGTTCATGGTCCGCTTTGATCCAGTCGGTCTGGAGCACCCACTTTTGGCCATCCCAGCTTTGAATGCGGGCCGCGCCACCACCTTCATGGTCGGTCGGGGTAATCGCGATCGGTTGCAGCAATCCCTTGAAACCAATGTCCTCAAGCCGCTTGTCGTTGATCGTCAGATGCTCGAAAGCCCAGCGGCCTTCTTTGCCGTTCAGGGGCCGTGCTCCAAAGTGCTTGTAACCGGTGCGCAATGCCTCGACGGCAAGCGCGGCATTGACGAGCCCGATATTGTAATTAACCGCTCCAAAGAGTTTTGGATCACGCAGGTCGGACTTGCCCTTGTCGAGGATCTCCGCCTTCAGCTTTTTGTGGATGCCGAAATCGGTGCCGCCCGGATAGGGTGCGAGCGCCGAGTAACCTATCGCTGCAGCGCCCGCAGGAATGACGTCGGATTCCGAACCGGCCCAAACATCGCCGACGATATGATCAGCGGGGAAGCCGAAGCGCTGTGCCGTCTTCAGCGCCACGACCGTCGAGACGCCCCAGGTGCGCAGGAAAACCCAGTCCGGCTTCTGCTCGCGGATCTGACGCCATTGCGGCGACTGCTCGTTGCCGGGATCCGCGACCGGAATCTGGATGTTCTCGAAACCATATTTCTTTGCCAGTAACTCGACAGCCGGCTGGCTGGCGCGGCCATAGGCGCTATCGTGATAGACGGTTGCGATCTTCAGCCCCTTGAGCTTGTCAAACCCGCCGACCTTGGAGGCGATATAGTTGATGCCAGTCGATGCCTGACTGTAGTAGCTGAAGAGCAGAGGGAAGGCGTAAGGAAAGACCGTGCCGTCGACCGTCTCCGTCTTGCCTCCAGCCGGATCGATCAATGGGATCTTGTCGGCGGCGGCTCTTTCCAGCAGCGCATAGGTCGCCGGCGTACCGTGGGTGAAGAAAAAGGCGAGTGGCGAGCCATTCTTGCCGGCCTTGACGCGCTCATAGACCTCGACCGTCCGATCGGGACTCCACTCTGTTTCGAATTCCTCGTAGTCGAGCTTGACACCATCGACGCCGCCTTCGACCTCATTGATGTAACGGAAATAGTCGCGCTCGCCCGCCCACCAGAGTTCGCCGGAAGAAGCATAGGCGCCGACCCGATAGGTCGGGAGCGGAATATATTGGCTGACATCTTCGGCAAATGCAGACGCCGCGTGAGAAAAGGCGGTGCTGGCGAGCAGCGCGGCGACGATCAATCGTTTCATTGTTAGGCTCCGAGGTTCGAAAAAAGCGAGAAACAGGTCATGACGGGAAAAGGCGGCGGCTCGCCGTCCGCCGGATGGCAAGAAGGCGCGAAAGTCCTTCCGGTTCGCGAATGAGGAACCAGATGATGAGGATGCCGAAAATCGCCTTCTGGATGTTCTGAAGCAGACCGGCGTCAACCTGGCCGCCGAAAAGATATTGGAACAGCCAGTCGAGAGCGAGCGGCAGGAGGCTGACGAAAGCAGCGCCTAAATAGGCGCCGCGGATCGTGCCGAGACCGCCAATGATAATGATGAAGAGGACCTGATAGGACCGGTGCAGGCCAAAGCTCTGAACGCTCGCAGATCCGAGATAGGCAAAGGCCCATAATGCGCCGGCAACGCCGAGAATGAAGCTCGATACGGCGAAAGCCTGCAACTTGGCACGCAGGACAGGCACACCGATCACCGCAGCCGCTGTATCCATATCCCGGATTGCCATCCAGTTGCGGCCAGTCTGGCCTCGGATCAGGTTGAACGACAGAAAGGTCAAGAAAGTGACGATGCCGAGCGTCAGGTAATAACGACCATGCGGTCCGTTGGCATCGAGGCCGAAGAAAGAGAGCCCTCGTGACAGGGCGATGGTGGCCGAGGAATTACCGTTGTAGAACCACGGGAATTTAAGGAACAGCCATTCGAAGAAAAACTGGGCGGCCAGCGTACTGACGATCAAGTAAAACCCCTTGATACGGGTGGACGGCAGCCCGAAGAGAAGCCCGACCGCCCCGGCAATCAGGCCGGAAACGATTAGAGCGAACGGCAAAGGCAATTCTGGCACGCGCAGTTGCAGCGCGAAAGTCGCATAGGCGCCCACCATCATGAAGGCGCCCGCCCCGAGTGAAAGCTGCCCGGCATAGCCCGTCAACAGATTGAGACCGAGGCCAGCGAGCGACAGGATTAGAAACGGCACGATGATGGCGTTAATCCAGTACTCGGAAGCAAAAAACGGCGCGGCCAGCGCCAGAGCGGTCGCCACTGCCAGACCGATCGTTTTCAGGCCAGCCGGGTCGGCGGTTTCGCCTGTGGCGCGCAGGTCGAGCTCAGCCATGATTCAGACCCTTTCGATGGAACGTTCGCCGAAGAGACCGAACGGACGAATAAAGAGGAAAACGAGCGCCAGTGCATAAGCGAACCACGGCGTGATGCCGCCGCCGAGGAACGGGCCGAGATAGGTTTCCGCCAGGCTCTCGCCAGCGCCGACGATAAGCCCGCCCACGATAGCGCCGGGAATTGAGGTGAAGCCGCCAATGATAAGAACCGGCAAAGCCTTCAAGACAACCAGGGACAGCGAGAACTGTACGCCCTGCCGCGCGCCCCAGAGCAGGCCGGCCACAAGCCCCACCAGACCGGCGACAGCCCAAACGATCTGCCAGATGCGGTTGATGTCGATGCCGAGCGACAGTGCAGCCCGCGTATCGTCCGCCACACCGCGCAACTGAATGCCGATACGTGTCCTGTTGAACAGCAGGGAGAGAGCGATGACCAGCGCCAGTGCGACACCGGCGGCCATGAGATCGAACTGGCTGATCAGGATGCCACCAACAAAAATCGGCAGATCTTCGACGCCGAGGTTCAGCGCCCTGACCTGCGATCCCATGATGCCCTGAGCCACGCCCTCGACCACATAAGAAAGGCCGAGCGTCGCCATGAAAAGCGTCATCGGGCTACGGTTGGTCAATGGACGCAGGAGGAATTTTTCGATGGCGATGGCCGTGGCGATCAGGAGCGCGATGGTAATCGCGATCGCGCCATAGGCGGGCACGCCATTTTCGGTCAGTGTGACAAAGGTCAGCGCCGCGAAGAGGAGGAGGGAGCCCTGCGCATAATTGAACACGCCGGAGGCCTTATAGATCAGCACGAAACCGATGGCGACGAGGGAATACATCGCGCCGGCCAGCAGGCCGCCAATCAGTGTCTCAAGGAACATGCTCATGCCGCGACCTCGGAATGCTCAGAACCGATATAGGCGGCGATGACGTCAGGATTGTCGCGGATCGTGGCGGGCACGCCATCGGCCAACTTGCGGCCATAGTCGAGAACGACGATATGGTGGGCGAGTTTAAGCACGATGCCGACATCATGTTCGATGAGCACGATCGTCAGCTTGAGTTCCGTATTCAGTCTTTGGATGACTGTAGCGATTTCCTGCTTTTCGGCAGCATTCATGCCGGCCAGTGGCTCGTCCAGAAGCAGTAGTTTCGGCTCGCCGACTATGGCGCGCGCCATCTCCACCTTCTTCTGTACGCCGTAAGGCAATGTGCCGACAGGCGTGTTCGCGTGTTTTTCAAGATCGAAGAGATGGAGGACGGCGCTCGCACGCTCGCGAAAATCACGCTCCTCGCTTAGCGATCTCGGCAGGCGTAACATTTCTTCGACCAGCGTCACCCGGGAATGGCGCGAGAGGCCAGCGATGACGTTGTCGATGACGCTCATGCCGGAGAAGAGCGCGTTGTTCTGAAAGCCTCGACCGATTCCGCGCCGCGCCGCCTCGATAGGCTGCATGCGCGTGAAACGCTCGCCTTCGAAGACGATCTCACCGCTGTCCGGGACATAAACGCCGTTGATGATGTTGAGCAGCGAGCTTTTGCCGGCTCCGTTGGGTCCGATCAGCGCACAAATTTCCTGTTTTTCCACACGGAAGGAAAGCTCGGAAATTGCCTTCACGCCTTTGAAAGACAGTGATACGTTTCTGATCTCAAGTGCCGGTGTCGAAGATGTGCCCATCGGCTTGTCACTCCATGTTGCTGCAGGCAAATCCCGCACCTTCGCCAGGATCTGGTCGTGGCGGCAATTGATGTCTTGTGGTGGTATCTCGGCCGAACAAACCCGCCAGCGCGGCGAAACGGCTGTCAGGCGGCTTTTTCGTCCGCCTTGGCTGCCTCTTCCCGTTTCACCTTTTCAATGTCACGAAACCGGTCTGCCGGATGCGTGGCAGGGAGGTAGGGGCCTTCGCCGAAAAGCTTTTCGCGCAGCGTCCCCTCGCGATAGCCGGTGGCATAGACTCCGCGTTTTTGCAGTTCCGGCACCACATAGCCGATCACGTCCGCGAAAGTTTCATGCGCAAGAGCATAGGCGAGATTGAAGCCGTCGACGTCTGTATCCTCGACCCATTCCTGCAGGATATCGGCGATAGTGGACGGCGACCCGACGAAAAGCGGGCCCATACCGCCGATCCCGCCCCATTGCGCCAGCTCCTCGATCGTCCAGACCTTGCGTCCATCGGAGAGGCGTTCGACAGCCGACGTGATGGCGTTCGTCTTCACATTCTGGACGGTATCGGCGGGCTTGTAGTGACCGAAATCGATGCCGGTCCAGCCGGACATCAAAACGAGAGCACCATCATAGGACGCGTATTTGGCATATTCCTCATATTTCGCCCGCGCCTTCTCGTCGGTCTCATCGACAATGATCGTCGCCATGGCATACACGAGCACCTTCTTGGGATCGCGCCCCTGTGCTGCCGCGCGCTGGCGGATGTCGGCGACATAGGCTCGCGTCGCATCTTTCAGCGGAGTAGAGATAAACACGCATTCCGCATGGCTGGCGGCGACGTCCTTGCCTGCAGTCGATGCTCCGGCCTGGAACAGAACGGGCGTGCGCTGCGGCGACGGCTCGCATAGATGATAGCCCGGCACGTCGAAATATTTGCCCTTGTGGCCAATTTCGTGGATCTTAGCGGGGTCGGCGAAAATACCGCGCTCCTTGTCACGAAGAACGGCGCCCTCCTCCCAGCTTCCTTCGAAGAGCTTGTAGAGAACCTCCAGATATTCCGTCGCGACATCATATCGGTTGTCGTGTGAGCGCAGCCCGCCTTGACCAACATTCTTCGCACCGCTTTCCAAATAGGACGTCACGATGTTCCAGCCGACGCGGCCCTTCGTATGATGGTCAGCCGTCGACAGCCGTCGCGCGAATGTGTAGGGGTGCTCGAAGCTCGTCGAGGCGGTGATGCCGATACCAAGATGCTGCGTTGCCTGCGCGATCGGGTTGGCAAGCTGCAGCGGATCGCCAACGGGGATTTGAACGCCCTGGAGCAACGCATTGTCGAGATTGCCCTTGTAGACGTCATAATAACCGATCACGTCCGCAATGAAGATGGAATCGAAATAGCCCGCCTCCAGGATCTTGGCGAGATCCGTCCAGTATTCCAGATCCTTGTATTGCCACGACCGATCGCGCGGATGACGCCAGAGGCCCGGCGACTGGTGCCCGACACAATTCATTTCGAAGGCATTGAAACGGATGGTTTTGCTCATGAAGACACCGGCATGTTGAGGTTACCCAGAACACTAGGGTGTCGCCGCTGTAAAATGTAGATTGTTTATAGTTTTTATAGACTACAAGCCGGAATATTTTTGTACGTTTTGTTATGGGCTTAGCTGTTCGTTTTCATGATCACAGAACAGGGTA
>JAEXXS010000514.1 GCA_023451915.1 Pseudomonadota bacterium
GCGCGTTCCATCGAAAGCCATCTTGCGACACTATCCTTCAAGCCGGAAGTGATCCTCGCCTCCTATCACGGCATTCCGAAAAGCTATTCCGACAAGGGCGATCCCTATCGCGAGCAATGTCTGGAAACCTCGCGCCTGTTGCGCATCCGGCTCGGCATGGATGAAAACCAGTTTCGCTCCACCTTCCAGTCGCGCTTCGGACCGGAGGAATGGCTTCAGCCCTACACGGACGAAACCGTGGAAAATCTGGCGAAGCAGGGCGTCAAATCCATGGCGGTGCTCAATCCGGGCTTCGTCGTTGATTGCCTGGAAACGGTGGACGAGATCGGTAATGAAGCCGCCCATCTTTTCCATGAAAACGGCGGCGAGAATTTCAGCCACATCCCTTGCCTCAACGACAGCGAAGAGGGCATGAAGGTCATCGAAACGATGGTACGGCGCGAATTGCTGGGATGGGTGTAATATAAGGGAATAGGGGAATAGGGGAGTAAGGGAATAGGTTTCATACTCCCTTATTCCCCTACTCACCTACTCCCCTAACGGATGAGGGTTAGACAATGACAGGTTTCGACATCACGCTGCTCATTCTGGCTGCGCTGGTTCTGGCGACACTCTTCGCGGGCATCAAGACGGTGCCGCAGGGGTTCAACTATACGGTGGAACGGTTCGGCCGCTATACGCGCACGCTCAATCCCGGCCTCAATCTGATCGTCCCGTTCTTCGACCGGATCGGTGCGCGCCTCAATATGATGGAGCAGGTGCTGGATGTCCCGACGCAGGAAGTCATCACCCGCGACAACGCCATTGTCGGTGTCGACGGCGTTGCCTTCTATCAGGTGCTGAACGCCGCGCAGGCCGCCTATCAGGTGGCGAACCTGCAATATGCGATCCTCAATCTGACCATGACCAATATCCGCACGGTGATGGGTTCGATGGATCTCGACGAATTGCTCTCCAACCGAGATGCGATCAATGATCGCCTGCTGCGTGTGGTTGACGAAGCCGCCCACCCATGGGGCATCAAGATGACCCGCGTGGAGATCAAGGATATCAATCCGCCGGCGGATATCGTCACCTCGATGGCCCGCCAGATGAAGGCGGAACGCGACAAGCGCGCGCAGGTTCTGGAAGCCGAAGGCGACCGCAATGCGCAGATTCTGCGCGCCGAAGGCCAGAAGCAGTCGCAAATTCTTGAAGCCGAGGGCAAGCTGGAAGCCGCCAAGCGCGAAGCGGAAGCCCGTGAACGGCTTGCCGAAGCCGAGGCAAAGGCCACGACGCTGGTGTCGGACGCTGTCGCCAACGGCAATGTGCAGGCGCTCAATTATTTCGTGGCGCAGAAATACACCGAAGCGCTCAGCAATATTGCCAGCGCCAAGAACCAGAAAGTCGTGCTGATGCCGCTGGAGGCAAGCTCGCTGATCGGTTCGCTCGGCGGCATCGGCGCCATCGCGCGGGAAGTGTTCGGCGACGGCAGCAAACCCGTCGATCCGACACCGCCGTCGCCGGGCCTGTCGCGTCCGCGCAGCGTTCCCCCGACCAGCCGCGGCTAAATCAAGGACGGAGCGCCATGATTATCGAATTTCTGTCCGAACTTGGCATCTATAGCTGGCTGGTTCTTGGACTGGTCCTGCTCATTCTGGAAATTCTGGCGCCCGGCATTTTCTTCATCTGGTTCGGCCTCGCAGCACTCGTAACGGGAGGCATAGCCTTCCTCCTGTCATCGACCACAAGCTTCGGCTGGCAGTTCCAACTGGTTGTTTTTCTTGTGCTGGCGGTCGTTTTCGCCCTGGCGGGCCGCCGTTTCTTCGGGTCGAAGAGCGACAATCAGGACGAGCCGCTGCTCAACCGTCGCGGCGAACAACTAGTTGGCCAGCGCACCACACTGACCGAGCCCATTATCAATGGGCACGGACGCATTCGCATCAACGATACCACATGGCGCGTGAAAGGACCGGACCTGCCCGCAGGGACCGAAGTTCGCATCGTGGCCTTCGATGCGGTTTCGCTGGAGATAGAGGTGGCGGTTTAGGGCAGTAAGGCAGTAGGGGAATAGGGCAGTATGTTACGCCCTAAATTATAACCTATTGCCCTACTGCCATATTGCCTTACTGCCCTCTTAAACGGCCCCTATCCGCAAGAGATCGTGGAAATGCACGAGACCGACCGGGCGGTTTTCCTCGACCACGATCAGCGCGCCGATGTGGTTTTCGTTGATCGTGTTGAGCGCGGCAGTCGCCAGTATGTTCTGGTCGACTGTCTTGGGCTTGCGGGTCATGATGTCATCGACCGCCAGTTCAGCCAGATTGCGATGCAGATTACGCGAAATATCGCCGTCCGTGACGATGCCGGCCAGTTCGCCACTCTCATCGACCACAACCACGCAACCAAAACTCTTTTGCGCCAGCACTTTCATCGCGGCTGGCATGGCGGTTCCAGCCTTGACCAACGGAATGCGCTCGCCGCGATGCATGATGTCGCGGATATGGATCAGGCTTGCACCCAGCGAGCCGCCGGGATGGAAGGTCTTGAAATCGCTCGGCGTAAAGCCGCGTGCTTCCAGAAGCGCGATCGCCAGTGCATCGCCAATCGCCAGCTGCAGCATGGTCGATGTGGTCGGGGCCAGACCATGCGGACAGGCTTCCGTCGCCTTGGGCAGTTGCAGCACGACAGTTGCAGCACGACCGAGCGCCGAATCTTCCCGCGAAGTGATGGCAATCAGCGGAATGCGGAAGCGCTGCGAATAATTGACGACGCCTTTCAGCTCTGCCGTTTCCCCAGACCAGGAAATCGCCAGAATCACATCGTCACGGCCAATCATGCCAAGATCGCCGTGATTAGCTTCCGCCGAATGCACGAAGAATGCAGCCGTCCCCGTCGAGGCAAAAGTGGCGGCAAGCTTCGCGCCAATATGGCCGCTCTTGCCAACGCCGGTGACGACAAGACGCCCCTTGGCGGCAATGATCTGTTTCACCGCATCGGTAAACGGACCGGACAGGCCATTGCCCAGCGCTTCTTCAAGCGCGGCAAGTCCTTCATTTTCGGTTCGAATGGTCCGGAGCGCCGAAGCGATGGCCGCTTCCGCACCCGTCGAAATCTGGGTTTGATCGAGCTTTTCCATGGCGCAAAGCGTTAGCCTCTTCGCTGCCCGTTGTCCAAGCTTTTATTCCCCATAAATGATTGCTTTCGCTGCGCAACATCACAGATGGCAACCAAGAATTAACCATGTGGCTTTACCGTTCATCCACCACGTTGCAACGGTTTGAAATTACATATGCCATTTGCCATGCCTTTATCTGGCGGTTCGACGCCCATTGCCCGCAGGCTGAGAAGCCTGTTTCTGGCGGGTGCGGCGATGGCTATCATCCCTTCC
>JAEXXS010000194.1 GCA_023451915.1 Pseudomonadota bacterium
CGCCGAGGCTCTTCAGGGTACGAATGTGGTTGCCGCCCCAATAGCCGCAACCCAAAACCGCAATACGAGGTGCCATGAAACTATGCCTTTGCTTATGCACAGTTCCTTATCGGTGCAAATGATGGAAAACAAGACGAAACCTGTGCGAAGAGTGCTTGACAGCTTTTAATTCCGCACATATACCGCCGCCATTCCTTGCAGGAACAATGCTTTGTCCCACCGGAAACGGCGACGATGATAATTCTGCAAAGCGACGCGTGGCGGAGTAGCTCAGTAGGTTAGAGCAGAGGAATCATAATCCTTGTGTCGGGGGTTCGAATCCCTCCTCCGCTACCATCGTCCCCAATCAGCACTCACTATAAATTGATCGTAGCGGTTACTCGGTGGGTTCCGGCGTCATGCCCTCATCAAAGATAAAGGCCGGACCGACAACGCGCACCTTTCGGTCAGTCAGTGGCGCAAAGGCCGCTGTGGCGACTGTATCGACCGTATCTGCATTTCGCGCCGGACGATTATTGGGCATCGGCATTACCACATTGCGGATGGCCTTCGCCGACCGGCTGCTGGCGCGCAACTCGCTGACCTTAGCGACATAGCCTGCCCAGTCACATTTTTTGAAATCGCCGCTTTCGTGATAATTATAGGCCGTCGGCAGATCAGCATAGGATTTGCCGCTGGTCGCGGAAATCATGTCCGCTGTCTCTGCGTTCGGGTCGCTCAACACGTAAAGATCGACATTTTCGTTCTGGCAGATTAAGCGGCATTGAGCCAGCGTCTCGGACGTGCTGTCGTCTTTGTCGAACTGCGAATGCGGCGCTGGGAACAAATAGCCGTCGGAAAGCCGCACGCAATAAGTCAGTCCGCCTTTGCCGCCCCACGGCCTCGTCTTCTCCGCCCCAGCCGACGCGCTATTCGCCGTCGCCCCTTTGGGCCGTTCCAGTCTGGCGGTTTGTGTTGCCGACGATGCATCGGAACAGGCCCGCGCTGCGAGCCCGGCTGAAATCTGCCGCTGAACTTCTGCAATGCGCACCGACAGATCGCGGCAGGCATTGAACAGTCCGCCGCCGCCATCGCCCTTGCAGCCACGCCCGCGCTCCATGGCGCGCAAGGCGGATAGTTGCCTTTGCGCTGCCAGATCGGCAGCGCTGGCAGCGCCCGAACAAGCCGCTGCGGCCAGTTGCGGGTAGATCAGAAAACCTGTCAGAAAAAGCAGGATGTAATATTTTGTCACGATACTATCCTCAGCCGGGGGATGCTTGAGACATGCTATCGGGTCTAAACAAGAGGTACGGGCACTTCCATTGCCGGAGGCGAATGCGTCGCGTTCAACACCTCATCCGGGTTCATTTCCGACAGGAGTGCCGCAAGCGCCAGACGCAGATAAAGGGGGGTATCTGGACGATTGATTGCCTTGAGCGCGATGCGCGATATGCCGAGCGCGTAGGCCAGCTCCTGTTCAGAGGTCTTCAGCGATGCACAAATCTTCGCGAGTTTGTCATAAGCCCGTCTGCCCATTGACGTTTTCCCTCTCCTTCAATGTAATGGCGACGCCGTCAGCCGCCATTGGACGCACATCCTGAAAACCGTTTCACAGTTTTCGGGATGTACCTGAATTCACCATTTTACATTCAGTCCAATATTGCCTTCCCAGACCCGGGTTCGCTCTCCTCCAAGATTGGTTGTGTAGTCGGCCGTTGCAAAAAGGCTGGCCTTTTCCGTGATATCGACCGTTATCCCGCCACCGAGTTCCAGCGATGTTCCTTTCAGATCGGTGACAATCGGATCAGTGCCGAAAGATACGGTCTGGTCCGATGAAAAATTCTGCCAGAGATTGGCCTTCAGATAGGGCCGCAGCTTGCCAAATGAAGTCTCTTCCGCGCCCTGCAACCGCATGCCGATGCGGCCCGTCCAGGCATTGTCGGAATCGAACGTCACCGTGGAATAGCGGTCAGCCTGATCGTCCAGCGAAAGATGCTGCCAGATCAGCTGCGCCTGCGGCTCTAGCGTCCAGTTGCCGCCAAGCGCCACCGGATAGCCGCCTTCGAGCGAGGCCGTCACTCCGTGACCGCCAAGGTCGATGCTCTGCTCCGCAACGGAGCTCGTGCTACCGTCGAACCATGTTCCCATCACAACGGCATCAAGATACCAGCCCTTGGGGCCGATATGAGTCCAGTAGCCGCCGAAACTCGTGCCATTCACGTCAAGGTCGCCGACCGCAAGATCGTTCCAGCCAAGCGCCTGCCCGGTAATATCGCCCGTGGCGCGCGCATAACCGAAGAAGACGCCAAAACGGTCGAAATGACCACCAGCCGATTCATAACCGAACAGATCCTGCCCAGCCTGCACGCCGAGCAGACTGCCATCCACCCCCGGCGCAACGGTGCCCTTCCACTTCATGTCGATGTCTTGCCCGAACACGCGCACCCAGCTCGACGGCAGATAACCGCCGCTCTCGAGCAGGTCCTGTTCGCCCCGACGCTCGTGGAATGTGCCAAGCGTGGACAGCGCCAGATGATGCGCGACCGGCGGCAGAGCCGAATAGACCGGCACTTCTTCACGATAAAGATTGACGACATCGCCCTCCGCAGGCGTCGCGTCCTCTGAAGGCGGCGGCGCGCCTTCGGTCGGAAGCGGCACGGCAGGCGGAAGAAGCATCGAAGCTGGCTGCTTTCCCTGTACGATTGTTGAGCGCAAATACCAGTTTTCGCCGGTATTGGCAGAGACGCCGCCCTTGAAGAGATAGTATTTGTAAGCGCCGACCGTGAGAGGCTTGTTCAACGCAAAGGCACTAGCCGTGGTCGTCGCGCCATTGACCGCCTGCACGACCATGATGCCATCGGCAACGGTTTTTGCGCCCGCGCCGCCCACATTGTTCACCCCGATGGTGGTGCTGCCTGACGCTGACCCACTGTCGATCACCAGCTTGTCCGAGGGCGAGCCATCGCCTGCCAGGACGGTATCGATGAGAAGAAAGCCGTTCTGTCCGGTATAGTTACCGGTAATCGTCAGGCTGTCGCTCGTGCTTGAGCCGCCGCTTGTCAGGTCGATGCGGCCTGCATTGACGACATTGACCCGTTGGCCCGCCGTGAAAGGCACGATGCGCGACTGGGCGGAACCGCCCAATATCGTGCTTGTTGCATCGATGTTGAGCGCACCCGTGCCGGTGCCGCTGTCGCCCAGCGTGAATGGCGCATCGAAAGTCAGGCGCGTATTGTTGGTGAGATTGACCGTTTCCCAGCTGTCGAAACGACTGACGGAACCTGCCACAACATTATCGAAAGTCAGGCTGTCGATCCCCGCACCGCCCGTGATGCGCGACGTTGTGCCAATATTGGCATCAGTCAGATTGGCCAGCAGTGCAACATCGTCATCGCCGCCAAGATCGATAAAGCCATTCACGACGCCGCCGCCATTCCAGGTGAACTGATCATTGCCGACGCTCAGCAAGACATTGCCGCCGATGCTACCGCCGGTGATCGTCACGCTGTCGGCACCGCCGCTCACGCTGATATTGCCACCAATGCTGCCATTGGAAATGATGATCGTATCGGTGTCGAACCCCGTCACCAGATTGCGGTCGATCACACCGCCGGACATATTGAAGTAGTTTTTGTCGAGCTTCATATCCACGCGGCCAATGCGTCCGCCGGTCATGACGGCATAGTCACCATCTTCGAAAGCATCGACGATCTGCCCGCCAGACATGAAAAACGTATCGCGTGCATCGCCCTGATTAAGCGACCCGATCTGGCCGCCGGTCATCTGGAAATCGTCGACACCCGCACCCTGCTGGACATTGCCCGTTACCGTACCGCCGGAAATGATAAAGCTGTCGGCCCCGCTACCCTGATCGATATTCCCGACAATCGATCCCGAATGCACTTCGATACGGTCCGTTCCCGCACCGAAGGTCACATCGCCATCGACCGTACCGCTGCCGCTTTTGGGTAGAAGAAGCGTGTTGTTGCCGCTCGTATCGGTCAGCCCGCCAACGGATGTACCGCTATCGCAGATGAAAACGTCATCGCCAGCAGTTGGTGAAAACGAACAAGCAGCATGCGCATTGCCAGATTGCAGAAGCACAACGCCAACTGTGAATAGCGCCGTGGTGGAAAGCAACAGGGTGGCCGAAACCCTGCGAATATCTAAATGCATCGAAGCCCCTCAGTTCAATTGCATTAAAGTCCCCATGACATTAAAAAACGAATTTATTTTGTTGGGCAATACTTAAATTTACAGTAAATAATCTCAAATCAATATAAAAGATAAACAAACATTAGAAGATATGATTTAATGACGCGAAACTTATTGATTTCATTTACTAAATATCGCTGCCTTCTTCCTTCATCAAGGCATCATTTCGCCCTCGGCACGACAAAATAACCGTTACAGATCAACATGAGGCACAGCGCGCACCACCCTCCGGGTCTGCATCAGCATGTTGGATTCAAGCGGAACTCGTCATGGAAAGCCTGA
>JAEXXS010000041.1 GCA_023451915.1 Pseudomonadota bacterium
CTTCTGCATGAAGCCCTGCGCGAAACGCTCGGCAGCCATGTGGCGCAGAAGGGGTCGCTCGTCGCCCCCGACCGCCTGCGTTTTGACTTCTCGCATCCGAAGCCGATTTCGGCTGAAGAACTGGCCAGGGTTGAAAACATGGCCAACGAAATCATCCTCCAGAACGCGCCAGTTTCCACGCGCCTGATGGCTGTGGATGATGCGATTGCCGAAGGCGCGATGGCGCTGTTCGGTGAAAAATACGGCGATGAAGTGCGCGTCGTTTCGATGGGTACGGCCAAGCATGGTCCGAAGGCTGGCAAGGCCTATTCGGTCGAGCTTTGCGGCGGCACGCATGTTCGCCAGACAGGCGATATCGGTCTGGTCCGCATCGTTTCCGAAGGTGCGGTTGCAGCCGGTGTTCGTCGTATGGAAGCGCTGACGGGTGAGGCCGCGCGCCTTTATCTGGAAGAGCAGGATGAACGCGTCAAGGCAATCGCCAGCGCGCTGAAAACCACACCTGCGGAAGCGCTCGAGCGCGTCAACGCCCTTATGGACGAACGCAAGAAGCTTGAGCGTGAATTGTCGGATGCGCGCAAGAAACTAGCCCTCGGCGGCGGTTCGTCGGAAGGTGGCAGTGCAGTTGAATCTGTGAACGGCGTCAACTTCCTTGGCAAGGTCGTGACCGGCGTGTCACCGCGAGATCTGAAGCCGCTGGCCGATGAAGGCAAGAAGCAGGTCGGTTCCGGCGTGGTTCTGTTCATCGGCGTCGGAGAAGACGGTAAAGCCAGCGCGGTTGCTGCCGTGACGGAAGATATGCTTGGCCGTTTCAGTGCTGTGGATCTGGTTCGTGCCGCTTCGGCAGCACTCGGTGGCGCCGGTGGCGGTGGTCGCCCGGATATGGCGCAGGCCGGTGGCCCGGATGGCGACAAGGCCGATGCTGCCATTGCAGCGGTTAAGGCGCTGATTGCCTGATTTGATAGCAATAAGGCCGGGGAAACCCGGCCTTATTATTTTAAGCAGCGTGTGCTTTGCGGCTGTCATCCGGCGCTTCCGCGCGTTCATCAAGACCATAATCGCGAAGAATACTGGCAACCCGCAGACGGTAGTTTTCGAAGACACCACCACGTCCCTGTGCTTGTGCGACGCGATGAGACGGTAGATTGCGCCAGGCACGCACCGCGTCCTCGTCGCGCCAGAATGATAGCGACAGCAGCTTTTCCGGCTCCACCAGGCTCTGGAAGCGCTCGATGGAGACAAAGCCATCAATACGGTTGAGATCGTTGCGCAAACTTCCCGCTATATCGAGATATTGTTCGCGCCGCTCGTCATCGGCGGGCCAGACTTCGAAGATCACAGCGATCATGGTTTTACCAGCTCCGCATGGGGTCCAGATTGCAGCTTGAGAAAGATGCGGTCCTCCGACCGGATGAATTGCTCCCTGCGCGCAAATTCATAATTTTCACGTCCGAGCGGATCAGCTGCCAGCCGCGCCCGATAGGCCTCATAAGCGGCGAGGTTCTCCAGCGAATAGACGCCATAGGCCGTGGTGGCAGAGCCCTCATGCGGGCCGAAATAGCCGATCAGTTGCGCACCGCAACGTGGAATGGCTTGTCCCCAATTGCGCGCATATTCGGCAAAGGCATCCGCTTTGAACGGGTCGATCTGGTAGCGGATGAAACAGGTGATCATGCGGGGTCTCCTTGATATGCATGCTTTTGATGGGGACATTGTAGCGCTTGAACGGCAACAACACTTCGGTTACGATCGAACTATGAAAGATGGACCGATCATAGCTTCCGTCGCCTCTCTTCTCGGCGATCCGGCACGCGCAAATATGCTGACGGCGCTGATGGATGGGCGCGCCTTGACCGTCAGCGAGCTGGCGGCTGCGGCGGGCGTCACCTTGCAAACCGCAAGCGGACATCTGTCGAAGCTTGATGCAGCCAATCTGCTGGTTGCAGAAAAGCAGGGACGCCATCGTTATTTCCGCTTGTCGGGTGCGGATGTGGCGCAGGTGCTGGAAGGGCTGATGGGCCTTGCCCAGCGGACGGGCGCGGTGCGTGTGCGCACGGGGCCGAAGGACCAAGCTTTGCGCAAAGCGCGCATATGTTACGACCATCTTGCGGGCGAGCGCGGGGTCGAGATGCTGGATGCGGCGCACAGGCTCCGCCTGATCGATGATGCCGAAGAGCCAGTGTTGACGGACGAGGGCAAGTCTTTTTTCACCTGCCTGGGCGTTGACGTGGCGGCGCTCGAACACGGCAAGAGGCCGGTTTGCCGCCATTGTCTCGACTGGAGCGAGCGGCGTAATCATCTGGGCGGTGCACTGGGCGCAGCGCTTCTGAAGAATTTTATCGCGCGTGGTTGGGCCAGACGCGCCGAGGGGCGGGTGATCGCATTTTCACCCAACGGCGCGCAAGCATTTAAAAGCGCTTTCTCGATTGAGGCGCAGCCGATCTGAGATCGGTCTTTAGCTTGCTGCCTTGGCGGCAGCGTCATCCAGTTCGGCTGCGCGTTTTGCAGCAGGACGAGCTTGCAGCCGTTCCCAATAAGCATCAAATGCCGGGCGATGCGGCAAGCTGCCGAACATCATGCCCCAGCCGATATGGGAACCGACATAGACATCGGCTGCCGTAAAACGATTGCCGGTAATATAGGGGTGGCGCGATACTGCCTTTTCCAATGTGTCCACCACGCTGTCATAATTGCCATAGCCCATCATGCGCTCGCGTTCTGGAGGCACTTCGAAGCCCAGGGAGCGGTTTGAAAGAGCGGCTTCCAGCGGCCCAGCGGCAAAAAACATCCAGCGATAGAAATCGGCGCGCTCGTCGGGATGTGGTGCTAGTCCGGCTTCCGGAAAGGTGACGGCCAGATAGGCGCAGATGGCCGCAGCTTCGGTGACGATGGCTTCGCCATGGCGCAGTGCTGGCACTTTGCCCATGGGATTCACAGCGCAATATTCAGCGCCCTTCATCGGCGGGCCAAAATCGAGAATTTGAACGTCGTAGGGCTTGCCCGTTTCCTCCAGCATCCAGCGGGCGATCCGTCCACGCGACATGGGATTGGTGAAAAGCGTCAGGTCAGCCATTTTATCCTCCTTAAATGGATGGACGCAGGATGCGCGTTTTCCCGTATGAAGCAAATCAAAAAGAAAACGGCGGGATAAACCCGCCGTTTCGTATTCTCACAAAAGCTGGTGCTGATTAAGCAGCCCCACTCAGGCGGCCATAGCCTTCTTGAGGTTTTCATCGATCTTGTCGAGGAAGCCGGTGGTGGAAAGCCACGGCTGATCCGGACCGATGAGCAGCGCCAGATCCTTCGTCATGAAGCCGCTTTCCACGGTGTCGACGCAGACCTTTTCCAGCGTGTCGGCAAAGCGCTTCAGCTCGGCATTGTCGTCGAGCTT